>CALBSY010000061.1 GCA_937967725.1 uncultured Alphaproteobacteria bacterium
CAGCGCGAGTTCCGCGGCTTCGCGAGCGGCGGCTTCCTCCTGTAAGCGCGCTTGTGTTGAGACAAGGGCCGATCGCCCCTGCTCGATGGCGGCCTGCGCTTCGCCCCGAGCGCCTTCAAGCGCCGTCTCGAACTGGGCGCGATGCGTCTCGAGCATCTGCTCAGCCTCTCGCCGCACCGCGGCCAACCTCGCCGCGGCGCTTGCGCGTTCCGCTTCGAGCGCCTCCTGCGCTTCTCGGCGGTACGCTGCGAATGCGTCAGCAGCTTGCGTTAGCTCGGCTTGCTTCGCCTCCAGAGCTGCCGCGAACCGATCGGCTTCGGCGTTTGCGCGAGCAAGTGACGCGGCCACGCGATCTCTGTCGGCCAGCGCCGACTCGTGATCGTCGCGCGCGCGCGCCAGCGCCTCGCGCAGCGCCTCCATCTCGCGGCGCAGCTCGGTTTCGACTTCCGCCGCCTTGGCGCGGGCCGCCTCGAACGTGCTGCGCAGGACGACTGGCATGCTCATGGGCTCAATCTATCCGACCGAGCGGCGCAGCCGAACGCCAATTCCACGAATGGGCGAGTGCTTAGCAGTTCACCCTTCTGCGAAGTAGTTCTTCCGGTTCACGTGCTCATCGGCATTGGCTTGCAGCCAATTCCAGGTCTTTTCGAGGCCTCCGCGGAGCGTCGTGGTCGGGTTGTATCCGATCCACTCACGGGCGCGGGAAATGTCCATCACCCGGCGCGGGAAGCCGGCGGGCTTCGACGTATCCCATTCGTGGTTGAAGTCGATGAATTCGTGCAGCGTGTCGACAAGCGCTTTGATCGAGACGCCTTCGCCGCTAGCGAGGTTTACGAAGCTGTCGCGCGTGCCGTGGTGGAGCGCCAGGATGCAGCCCTCCGCGCAATCGGTGGCGTAGGCGAAGTCGCGGATCGCGCTGCCGTCGCCCCAAATCACGACCGGGTCTTCCTTGCGATAGATGCGCATCAAGAGCGAGGGGATCACCATCGCGGACTCAGGTTTGAAGCTGTCGCCAGGGCCATAGACGTTGCACGGGCGCACAACGGCGAAGTTCTCCAGCCCGTACTGCACGCGATAGGTTTGTACCTGCATCTCGGCGATGCGCTTGGCCCAGCCTGGGTAATGATCCATCGGCGGCTGGTTTTCGCTGTAATCCTCTTCCTTGAACACTTCCGCCGCCGCGTAAGCGCCAATGGTCGAAGTGTAGAGCACCCGCTTGGCCTTGTTGCGCCGCGCCGCTTCCAACATGTTGGTATTCATCATCAGGAGCGGGACCAGGAAACTCGCCGGCTTCGATTTTGTCACATCGACCGAACCCTTGATGCCGGCGACGTGGAAGACGTGATCCATGTCCTTGGTGATGTCGTTGCAGACATTGTAATCGGTCAGATCGGCATAGACGTGGTCAGCCTTCGGGTGGATTTCGATCCGGTCCAGCGAGACGCACTTTACATGCGCGCCGACGTCGCACAGTAATCGCACGACTTCGCGGCCGATCATCCCGGTGCCGCCGGTGACCACACAATTGGAGCCGCGAAAACTCTCTAAAACTTCCTGAGAAATCATTGGTTTCTGACCTCATGCCGGCTTTCTGGCGCGCTATAGCCAAAACCTACCCGAAAGTCACCGCGACCCACTGCAGCCCGGACCTCCGAAAAATTGCGACGGAAAGAAGTTGTGGGCAGCGTTGAGGTATTCGGAAACGAGTCCGTAAGCGCGGTTACGATCTGGAATCAACGAACAATCTGCTCCATCGTGGCGGGTGAGGAGGGGTGGTGACTGCGGATAGGGAAGCGCTCGCGAGAACCTGTGCGGAGCAGGCGGCGGCCCTCGTCGGACAACGCGAGCGATACGACGAATTGGCGAAGGCGTTCGCTGACCTGGTCGCCGAGCGCGACTATCTGCGCATAGATTTGAAGGAGCGCGACGCCGCGCTGTTGGCGCTGCGTGAGGGGATGGACGATCTCTTCACGCGGCTCCAGCGCATTGAGGAAGAGCGCGGCAAGCTGGATATCCAAACGCGCCAGCAAGAGGCCGAGCTCACCGCGTCGCGCAACGGCCATGCCGATCTTGCCCAGCGCTTCGCCGGTATCGTCGCCGAGCGTGATTTCCTGCGCGCTGAACTGGCGCAGCGCGACGGCGCCGTCGATGCGCTAGCCGAACACTATCGCCGCCAGAGCGAGCGCGCCGCGCAGCTTGAACAGGATCGCGCCGCTGCGATGCTGGATATCGAAAAGCGATTGGGGGTGAAAACCGCCAAAGGCGATCCCGGCGCTGCTGTCGACGTGCTGATTTCGACCAAGGCCGGTCGCGAGCTCTCGATCACCGTGCCCACCGCGCCACTGGCGCAGACGCCGTCGTGCTATATCTTCTCCTACGCCAAAGCTGGCAGCGTGCTGCTTGATGGCCTAGTGCGCGACATCGTCGCTGTGGCGCGGGCGCCATCACTCAATCTCTCCGAGCAATTGTTTGCGCTTGGCCATTCACCCAATGATTGCGAGTTTGATTGGAAGTCATTGTTCGCGCCGCGCGGCGTCGTACACTACGGCTTCCGTAACTATCCGCCCTACCAGCTTGAGCTGCATGACGAAAGTCCGTTGGTGCTTCTGGTGCGCGATCCACGCGACATGCTGGTTTCGGCGTATTTCTCCGCCACCAAGAGTCACGCGCTGCCGGAGGAGGGACCTCATCGCAGCGAACTTGAGCTGAGACGCGAAAAGGCGTCGCGGCTTAGCGTCGACGATTACTGCCTCGCCCATATCAACGACTACCTCACTGCCTTCAGGCACAACCGCGAGCACGGCCTGGACCGCGCCATCGTCTTCCGCTACGAGGACATCATCTTTAAGAAGCGTCAGTTCGTCGCCGATCTCTGCGAGATCATGGGCGTTTCGCTCTATCCCGAGGAGATTGATCGCATTGCACGGACACACGATCTCGTTCCGGAGAGAGAGGATGTGAATGCGCACGTCCGAAACGTCCGCCCGGGCGATCACCGTAAAAAACTGCGTCCGGGCACGATCGAAGCGCTGAACGACGCCTTTGCCGAGTTCATGGCGGCGTATGGCTACGAGATCGAGGACGCAGCGGCCAGCAAGCAGCTGGCCTAGCGCCGCTCCGCCAGCGCTAAGGCAAGCGCGGCGGCATCGCCCAAGAGCGCGATTTCGCCGCTGGCCAGTGCTTGTCGTGCGTCCGCCTCGCTGATCAGAACGACCTCCATATCCTCCAAATCGCCCGCGTTCGCGGCGCCAACCAGCTCCGCGTTCTCGGCGCGGAAGAGTTCTACCTCGCCGACATGCTGGTTTGCGTGAATGGGGAAGCGGCCGAGGCTGCGCCATGCTTGCGCCGCGTAGCCGGTTTCCTCGCGCAGCTCACGCTGCGCTGTGTCGGCGAGCGTCTCACCGGCCTCTAGCCGCCCGCCCGGGAAGGTGAGGCACACTTTGCGTGCGCCATGCTTGTACTGGCGCAGCATGATGAGGCGGCCGGCTTTGTCGCTCGCTACTACTGCGCAAGACGGGCGAGACTTGATCTGGTAGTAACGGTCAACGATGCGCCCGTCGGGCAGAGCCACGCGATCAGCGTTCACTTCCAGGTGCGGTTGGTCCGAGAAGACGGACGTCGTTTCCAGCACCCGCCATGGCTCAAGCGCTTTCATGAGGATGGTTTCCGTCCACGCAACTTCTCCGCCAGCGCCGCGCCCGAGCGTCTGATCGACTGGCGCAGGCCGATGTGGTTGCGGATGCGCTCGGGCAGGGCGGCGATATCCGCGAAGCGGTGCAGCGCAACCAGGTCGGCGTGCTTTTGCAGCACCTGGGTTCGCGCCGCTGCGTGAATTCTTGCACGTGCTAGGCGTTCGGCCTGGGAGGCCGGCAGCCGATACGTTGACGTGACCGCATCTAGCGCCAAGAAGTCTTTCTCGGCGCTATAGCGCAGCCACAGATCCCAGTCCTCCAGCGCGTCCAATGCTGGATCGAGGCCGCCGTAGCGCTCAAACAATGAACGTCGAAACAGCGCCGCCTGTATGGGAATGGCGTTACGGAGCCAAAGCAGAGTGCGCGAGAAAGGTGCGTCGCCCTCCAGTGGCCCCGGCTCAACATCTCGAACGTTGTCGTCTGCAAGTCCGTCGGCGAACATGGGCTGAGCGCGCGCGTATGCGAGGTCCACACCGGGGTTTCGCTTCAGCGCCGCGGCAAGCAATTCGCCATGCTCAGGCGCCAGCCAATCGTCCTCGTCCAGGAAACCCATCAAGTGGCCGCGCGCGGCGCTGAGGCCGGCATTGCCAGCGTCAGACCGCCCAGCTTTGGTGATTGGCAGCAATCGAAAAGTATCGGCCCGCTCTTTGTTCGCTGCCTCTACGATCGCTGACATGCGATCGCCGCCATCCTCCACCACCAGCACTTCGAGTTCGGTGTAGGTCTGACGCGCGAGGCTCTGCAACGAGGCAGCCAGCAGTCTCGGCCGCACCCCCTGTGTGCGGACAATGATGCTGACGAGGGCCGATGCGCTCATCCGGCTTGCTTTCCATTGTGTTTGCCAAAACTAGCCCAGTGTCGACTCAGCGAACAGACCCGCTAAACGGCGCACATGCGAAGGCGCGCCAAAGCAGCAACTAGGTCAATGCCAGCGTTGGCGCGTTGCCGAACGGGTGCGGACCTGTCGACTTATGCGCAGCGTCACCCGACGATGAGGAAGTCGGAGTCAGCGAGGGCGGGGGCGCCCGAGAGCGTTGCGA
>CALBSY010000062.1 GCA_937967725.1 uncultured Alphaproteobacteria bacterium
CGCGGGCAGGCGGTGATGACCAATATCGGCGCGCTGAACCTGTACATTGCGTTCGTCACGATCTTCCAGATCATCTTGAGCTTTATGAGCTCGCGAGACTAAGCTGGAAGACCCAAACTGAAACGACAGCGCCCCGGCTTCGGCCGGGGCGTTTGTCTTTAGTCGGAGACCAACTGCATGCGCGTGGGTTCGAGCACGGCGAGCACGCGCGCGAGATCGTGCCCGCGGCGCAGCACCCTGCCATCGACGGCCTTCACGCTGTAAGCGCCCTGGCGGCGGCCGTCTTCTGGGCGTTTCTCGATCTGATAGAGCGGCGCTTCACTGGCCCTGCGATACACGCTGAACAAGGCCCGGTCGGGCAGGGCATCCAGCGCGTAATCGCGCCATTCGCCGGCGGCGACCATGCGGCCATAGAAGCGGAAGAGGCGGTCGAGTTCGAGACGCTCGAAGAAGACGGTGCGTCCGCTCATGCGCTAATCCCGTGGCTCGTCATAGATGCACAACGAGTATGCCAACTCTTGGATTTATTACAAATTCCGTAGAGTCCGCATTCCGCCTGAAATTGTGCTTGCCCTCGCCCCAATGCGCGGCAAGCTAGTCACGTGGCCGGCCGGAGAAAGGCACGTGCTGGGTATCCATCAGCCCCCCCAGCCCCCCCAGTACGCGCTTCGGTCGGTCACACTTTGATGCTGCAGCAGGCCCGCCAGTTCGGCGGGTTTTTTCATGCCGGGGCCGGCGAAAAGCCCGCTAAAACAAACGCAACGCGTGCCGCGGCGAACACGTGGCGCGGGCGCCGCAACTGTGGATAAGACAGGAGCGCGCGTGCGCGTCTGTCGTCGCAAGCGGCTTTAACCCGAGCGCAATAACAGTGCGGAATCGCCGCGCGTGATTCGCCGCCTCTGTGGATAAGAAGCGGTGGCGTTTTCGCCTGAACCGACTTATGAGCGGCGCTCGCTTTCGAACGGGGTCTGCTTCCACATGCTGCTGCAGGTCGACGGCGTGCGCAAAACGTTCGGTCGCCGCGCGGCCGTTGACGGCATCGGGTTCTCGCTCGACGTCGGCGAGATTGTCGGTTTTCTCGGGCCCAACGGCGCGGGCAAGACCACGACGATGCGTATGATCGCCGGCTATCTCGAGCCGGACGAGGGCGTCGCCAAAATCTTCAATATCGACGTCGCGCGTGAACGCCGCCGCGCTCAGGAGCGCGGCGGCTATCTGCCGGAAGGCAATCCGCTCTACGGCGAGATGACGCCGTGGACGTTCTTGCGCTTTGTGGCGGAGACGCGCGGCATGTCGCGGGAAGCGGCGCGCCATGCAGTGCGCCGCGCGGCGCAGGATGCGCGCCTGGGCGAAACCATCGACCAACCGATCGAGACGCTGTCGAAAGGCTTTCGCCGGCGCGTGGGGCTCGCCGCGGCGTTGCTGCACGACCCGATGTTGTTGATCCTCGACGAACCCACAGACGGACTCGATCCGAACCAGCGCCACGCCGTGCGCGAGCTGATCAAGCGCCTTGGCGAAGAACGTGGTTTGATCATCTCCACCCACTCACTGGAGGAAGTTGAAGCCGTGTGTACGCGCGCCATCGTGATCGACCGGGGCCGCATCGTCGCCGATAAAACGCCGGACGCGTTGCGCGACGAGCACGGCACGTTGGAGCGCGCATTCACGGCGCTCACGCGTGGGGAGGAACGCGCGTGAATAAACGTCCCGGCCTCGCCAGCATGGCCGCCATTTATCGGCGCGAAGTGCTCTCCTATCTCACGACTCCCACCGCTTACGTGTTCGTGGCGGTGTTCTTATTCGCCATCGGACTATTCACGTTCCAGATCGGCGGCTTCTTTGAATCGCGGCGCGCTGATCTCACCGCGTTCTTCTCCTTCCATCCGTGGATCTTCATGGTGTTCCTGCCGGCCGTGGCGATGCGGCTCTGGGCGGAAGAGACGCGCTCGGGCGCACTCGAACTGCTGCTGACGCTGCCGTCGCCAACCTGGGCGCTGGTGCTGGGAAAATTTTTGGCGGCGTGGACTATCGCGGGCGTGGCGTTGATGCTGACGATGCCGCTGTGGGTGACCGTGAATGTGCTCGGCTCGCCCGACAATGCGGCGATCTTCACTGCGTATCTCGCCAGCCTGCTGATGGCGGGCGCCTACATCGCCATCGGCTCTGCCATGTCGGCGCTGACGCCGGCCCAAGTGGTGGCGTTCGTACTCTCGGTGATGATTTCGTTCCTGCTGACGGCGCTTGGGCTGCCGCTGGTGCTCGACTTCTTCTCGGATCTCATCGGCGGCGGCATGGCGGCGGGCGTCGCGCGTTTCTCGATCTTGCATCATTTCGACGCCGCTCAGCGCGGCGTGGTGGAGTTCCGTTCGGTGTTCTATTTCCTGACGCTGATCGCGCTCTGTTTAGGCTTCACGACCTTGTCGGTCGACGCGCGGCGGGGAGGCTGAGTCATGAGTGCTCGCCGCTTCGCCGTGCTCGCCGGGCTTGCACTGTTCCTGATGTTCGTCGCTGCGAATCTAACCGCCAATTCGTGGTTCCGCGCATGGCGGCTCGATCTCACCGAGAACCAACTCTATTCGCTTTCCCGCGGTACTCAGCAGACGCTGAACCAGCTCAGCGAACCTGTGGAGCTGACACTCTATTATTCGCGCGACGCCGCCACGCCCGTGCCGCAACTGCAGGCTTACGCCGCGCGCGTGCGCGAGATGCTGCAGACCTTCCAGGCGCGCTCCGGCGGGCGTGTGCGCTTCCGCGAGATCGATGTGGAGGCGTTCGCGGAGGAAGAGGACGATGCGGTCGAGGCGGGTATCGAACCGCTACGGCCGTTCCAAGGCGCCGATCCCATCTACTTCGGACTCACCGGCGCCAACGCCATCGACGACCAGCGCACCATTCCGTTCTTCGATCCGCAACGCGAGGCGTTTCTCGAATATGAGATCACGCGGCTGATCTATGAACTTGAAAGTCCCGATCCGACGCGCGTGGCGCTGATCACGTCGTTACCGATGGACCCCGCGGTGGAAGATCCGCGCCTCACCGGCAGCGTCCACGCGGTGTTCGCCGCGGAGATGGGCCGGTTGATGGAGGTGACGAAACTCGATCCCGACTTCGCAGCGATACCGGAAAACATCGACGTGCTGGCGATCATCCATCCGGGCGCTCTTTCGCCACGGCAACTCTTCGTCATCGACCAGTTCATTCTGGGCCATGGGCGAGCGTTCATTGCGCTCGATCCTGCGGCGCTTTCCGCAGAGCAGACCGGCTTCGACCCGTTCAGCCCGTCGGGACCAGCGCCCACGGCGTCGACCCTGGATCCGCTGCTGGAGCGTTGGGGCGTGGCGATGACGCCCGGCGTGGTGCTCGACCTTGAGGGCGCACTGCCCGTCCGTGCGCAGAATCCGCAGACTGGACAGACGGAAAATCTACCGCAGCCATTGTTCTTCGCGGTGTCGGCCGACCGGCTCGACCGCGAGGACTTGATGACAGCATGGCTGCGACGCGGCGTTAATTTCGGTCTCGCCGGCGGCTTGAGTTGGAGCGAACGCGAAGGTGTGCAGGTGCAGCCGCTGGCGCGCACTAGCGGACGCACCATGCGCATGCCGGCTGCGGCGGCGCTGGCGCGGCCGTCGCCCTACGAAGTGCTGAGCATGTGGCCGCCAAGCGGGGGACGCGTGGAAACGATTGCATTGCGCCTGTCCGGCGATCTGCAGACGGCGTTTCCCCAGGGACGGCCGGCGGCCGAGCCTACGCCTTCGGTGGATGGTGAAGCGAGCGCCGAAATGCCGCCAATGCCGGCGCCTGCGGAATCGGCGCAGGCTTTGTCGCGCTCGGCAACGCCAGCGCAGATCGTCATCGTCGCCGACGTCGATTTCCTGGCTGACGACTTCTACGTCGACCCGCAAAGCGGCGGCTCGGCGGCGGACAACGCTTCGTTTGCGCTCAACGCCATCGATGTGCTGGGCGGTTCGGATGCGCTGGTGTCGTTGCGTTCGCGCGCGCCATCGCTGCGGCGCATGGATCTTGTGGAGGAAATGGAAGCGGACGCCGAACGCCGCATCCAACGCCGCCAGGAAGAATTGCAAACCGAACTGGAAGACACCGAACGGCGGCTGGCGGAGTTGCAGGCGCGTGGGCGCGGCTCGGGCTTCTTCAGCGGCAATCTGGGCGCGGAGCTGACACCGGAAGAAAACGAGGAAATCGAGCGCTTTCGCCAGCGCGTGGTTGAAGTGCGCGGCGAATTACGCCGAACCGAACGCGAACTGCGCGGCGATATCGACCGGCTGGAAACTGCGGTCGTGTTCGTCAACGTCTGGCCGGCGCCGCTAGTGATCGCCGCGGTGGGCCTCTTCTTGTTCTGGCGTCGGCAGCGGCGCGGGGGGGCGCGGCCATGAGCACCGATCTCGCCGAACGGCGCAAGAAAGGCGCGCTCACGCTGTTCCTGATCGCGGGCGCCTTGATCGCGATCGCAGCGGTGACGATGGCGATCGAGTATCGCGCAGCTCGGCCGGACTTGGCGTCGGGGCCGGTGATCCCACGGCTGGAGGACACCATCCGCGAAGGACAGCGCATCGTCGTCACTAGCGCCGAAGCCAGCTATCGCATCGAGCGGATCGACCGCGGCGGCGAACAAGTGTGGGTGATGCGAGATCGCGGCGATTATCCCGTGCTCGGTTCGCGCTTAGCGCAGCTGACCGAGGGATTGCGCGGGCTGCGCTACACGCGGCGCATGACCAGCGACCCGTCGAAGCACGCCCGGATCGGCGTCGGCGATCCCCGGGAAGGCGGACGCGGTGTCTTGGTGCAGATCGAAGATGCGCAGGGCGCGCTGTTGGTGAACTTGATCCTTGGCGTCGAACCCAGCGGGCTCTACGCACGCCGGCCCGACGACGATCAAGCGTGGGCTGTGCGCGGCGAGCTGCCGCCATTGCGCAACGTGGCGACATGGCTCGATTTGCAGCCGATTCAAATTCAACCGGATCGCTTGGCGCGGGTCGAGATCACGCCGCAAGTTGGCCGCGCCTATGTGCTCGCGCGCGACGAGCCCGGGCAGTCTTGGCGCATCGCCGTGCCGGCGCTGGCGGCGCTCGCGCAGTCGAGCGTCAATGCAGCTGCCGAGCGCATCACGCAGCTTTCGCCTGTGGATGTGCAGCCGGCGCCGGCGATCCAGGGCGAAGCAGTGGCGCGCGTGCGCGCGGTCACATTCGACGGTCTCGCCATCGACGCCGAGTTGATCGAGAGCGATGACCAGACTTGGCTCAAGCTGGTGGCGCGCAGCGCCGCCGAGACGCCGACGCCGGAGCAGGAGGCGGCGGCGCTGGCGATCAATGATCGCGTTGCGGCCTGGGCGTATGCGTTGACCGACCTCGAAGTGGATGCGTTCGCCCCCGCGCTGAACGCGCTGATCCCGGGCGTCGTTCAGTAACTAGTCACGCGTGCTGATGCTGGCGGCGGCGATGATGCGGCCGCCATAGGGCTCCTGTATCAGCACGGCGCATTCTGGCCGGCAGCGATAGTGTTCGAACCAGACAGAGCCGCCATTCCAGGCTCCCAGCCGGTCGACCGAGCGCACCAGATTGTAGTGGTAGACGCGGCGGTTGAGATTGACGCCGCGCGTGACGTATTCGGCGATCGGGCCGCGATCATAGGAGACGAGCCAAACGTCGGCGTCATCACGGCGGGCGCCGCCGCCGATGGTGACGCGTACGCGGCTGTAGCGCAGCGGCGTGATCGAAATGCTCGGCGCTGGATTGAGCGGCGTTTCGCGCGCCTGGTCGAGCGCGGCGCGCGCCTCATCCCAGTACGAGGCGCTCATCACAGCGGCGCCGTTGATCACCAATTGCGGCGTGTACCGGCCGCGCACGCGCAGCGTGCGAGAGTACGCGCGATGGCGGTCGGCGAATGCCTCCTCCGCCAACGTGTCGCGCCAGCCAAGATAGTCCCAGATCGGCACGGCGAAAGTGAGCGCAAGCACGCCCTCGTCGCGCGCGAACATGCCGAGCAGGCGGTTCGCGCGAGGACACTGGCTGCAGCCCTGGCCGGTA
>CALBSY010000063.1 GCA_937967725.1 uncultured Alphaproteobacteria bacterium
ATCATAGGCGTGGCCGTGCTGCTCGCGTTTGCGCTTGAGCCTCTCTGGCGCACGCTGCGGCCGGTGCTGGGTGTGTGATGGGCGAAGCCGAGAAACATCTCTCCTCCGTGTGCAAACGCTTCGCGCGCGTCGTGACCAAGCACGAGCCCTACCCGACTGCTTTTGAAAAGAAGAAAGATCCCTATCGCGCCCTCGTTCGCGCCGTCGTGTTTCAGCAGCTTTCTGGCAAGGCCGCGGGCACCATCCACGGGCGCATGGTGGCGCTGTTCCCGGGCAAGGATCATCCCGATCCGGAAGACATTCTCGAAGCCGACCCAGCGCTGCTGCGCAGTGCTGGACTCTCGCGCCAGAAGATCGCCGCGCTCAAAGACGTCTCGTTGAAGCGCATCGAGGGCGTCATCCCTCCGGCGCGGGCCCTCACCCGGCTCAGCGACGAAGAGATTATCGAACGGCTCACCGCCGCGCGGGGCGTGGGACGGTGGACGGTGGAAATGTATCTCATGTTCACGCTTGGGCGCCCCGACGTGCTGCCGATCGACGATCTGGGCGTGCGCAAAGGCGCCGAGAAACTCTACCGCCGCAGCTTCACGCCCAAAGAACTCGGGGCTTATGGCGAGCGCTGGGGTCCCTGGCGCAGCGCCGCGGCGTGGCATTTGTGGCGCGTCGCCGACACGCTCACGCCCGAGCGCGCGACGGCCAAAACCGCGGCCAAGAAAGCCAAGAAGACCGCCTAGAGTTGGCGATGCTTATGCCCGCACCAGCGCCGCGTGCGGCGTGGACGCAAGTTTCAGGAAGATGCGATCTTCGCGCAGAATGAATCTCTCTCGTTTTGCGAACTCGAAATTCTCACGCCCCAGCGGATCGGCCGCCAACCGGGACCGATAAGTTTCGTAAGCGGCGAGGCTTTCGATGTTGTACAAAGCATACGCAGTGGTGAGCGAACCTTCATGCGGCGCGAAGTAACCGATCAGATCGGCGCCGCAGCGGGGAATCGCCTGCCCCCAATTCCGGGCGTAACGCTCGAATTCGGCGCGCCTGAACGGATCGATCTCGTAACGAATGCAACATGTAAGCATCGCAGCCCTCCGAGCCCCTTGTTCTAGCGGATTGGCGTTCCCACATGGTTCGCTTACCATCGAACCATGAGAGACGGCCCGAAGATCGCGCAAATCGCCGCTCTGATCGGCGATCCCGCCCGCGCCAACATGCTGGGCGCGTTGATGCACGGCGGCGCGCTAACGGCGAGCGAACTGGCGCTCGAAGCCGGCGTCACAAAACAAACCGCGAGCGCTCATCTTTCCAAACTCACGACCGGCGGCCTGGTCGCGGTCGAGGCGCAAGGACGGCACCGCTATTACCGATTGGCGGACGCCGATGTCGCCGACCTGCTCGAAACTCTGATGGGCGTCGCCGTGCGCGCCAAGGCTCTTCGCGTGCGGCCGGGCCCCGCCGAGCCCGCACTACGGCGGGCGCGCGTTTGTTACGACCACCTGGCGGGCGAGCTCGGCGTCGCGATGTTCGAATCCTTCATTCGCAACAAATGGCTGACGCTATCGAAGGGCGACTACACGCTCACGCGTCTCGGGCGGGCCAAAGTCTCCAGCTTCGGCATCGACCTCACCGAACTTGAAGCGGGCGCGCGCCCGCTCTGCCGTCACTGCCTCGACTGGAGCGTGCGACGCCACCACCTCGCCGGTTCGCTTGGCGCCGCATTGCTCGACCAGATTTACGACCGGGGCTGGGCCAAGCGGCGCGGCCCGTCGCGTGTGGTGACGTTCACGAAGCCCGGAGAAGCCGGGCTGAAGCGCGCCTTCGCAATGCCTTCCGATGCGTGAGGCGTGCCCCAGCGCATATTTCATGCTAGATTGAGCCCATGCCTGCCGTCGCACGCATTGACCCAAAGGACGTATTCACGCCCGAGGAATGGGCGAAGCTTTCGCCGCGTTCATCTTGGCGCGGCGTGGTGCTGGTGGCCGGCGCGTGGGGCCTGATCTTCGCCGCCGGCGCGCTGTTCGTGCTCTGGCCCAATCCGCTGACCTACGTCCTTGCGGTGATGCTGATCGGCGCGCGTCAACTCGGGCTCGCTATCCTGATGCACGACGCGGCCCACGGCGCGCTGCACTCGAACATCAAATTCAATGATTGGATCGGCGAATGGCTGTGCGCTGCGCCAGTCGGCGCGCGGCTGCACTCGTACCGCGATTACCACCTGAAGCATCAGCGCTACCCCGCGCCACCGGAAGACCCCGATCTTGCGCTCTCGGCGCCCTTCCCGATCACGCGCGCGTCACTATTCCGTAAGATCGTGCGCGATCTGAGCGGACAGACCTTCCTCAAGCAGCGCACGGCGCAACTGTTTGGCGGCCGCAAGCCGGGCGAAGTCGTCAATGGCAGCAACTGGCGCTTCCTACTGGTGAACGCGATGCTGTTCGCGGGCTTGGCGCTGGCCGGCTATTGGTGGGCGTACCCTGCGCTGTGGATCGTACCGATGGCGACCTGGTTTCCGCTGGTGACGCGCTTGCGCAACATCGCGGAGCACGCCTGCGTCGACACCCGTGAAGATCCGTTCAGCCACGCGCGCACAACCTACGCCAATCCGATCGAGCGGCTGCTGATCGCGCCCTATTGGGTGCACTTCCATGGCGAGCATCACGTGTTCATGCATGTGCCCTGCTACCGGCTTGAGCGCCTGCACCGCATGCTAATGCAGAAGGATTACTGGGCGCGCATGACCATCACGCCCGGCTATGTCAGCGTCTTGCGCGAAGCGGCTTCGAAACCGGCGCTCGCCGCCGCGTGATCTCGGACATTCCTGCGTTCATTCGCGAGAACACGCGCGTGCTCGCGCTGAGCCACGTGCCGGAAATCCGACTCTATCTCGCCGACGACGCGGTGAGCTTATGGGAGCTGACGGAAGAGCAACTGGGCGAAATGGGGCTGCCGCCGCCGTTCTGGGCCTTCGCCTGGGCCGGCGGGCAAGCGCTAGCGCGCTACGTGCTGGATCATCCTGAGATCGTGAGCGGCAAGCGTGTGCTCGATGTCGCTTCCGGCTCCGGCCTAGTCGCTATCGCGGCGATGAAGGCGCGCGCAGCATCGGCATTGGCGGCGGACATCGACGACTTCGCCATGCACGCCGCTCAACTCAATGGCGCATTGAACGGTGTCAGCGTCGAGACAAGCCGCGCCGATCCGCTCGGCGAAGCAACAGACGCCGATGTGATCCTGGTCGGTGATCTATTTTACGATCGTGATGTCGCCCCGCGCGTGCTGGCTTGGCTCGCAGAGCAGCAGGACGGCGGCAAGACCGTGCTGATTGGCGATCCTGGCCGCACTTACCTACCGCGCGACAAACTTGAGCAGGTGGCCGCGTACGACATTCCTGTCACGCGCGCTTTGGAGGACGCGGAAGTGAAGCGCGCTGCAGTTTGGCGGCTGAAGTAGCGTTATTCCATCGGGCAGACGTACATCTTTTCCTGCTCGTCCGTGACGCGTGTGCGCGCGTCGGCGCAGACGGCGTTCCAAAGGCCCATAACTTCCTGTCCGAGCGCATCGGCACGCGCCTGGATATCCTCAAGCGCCGGCTCGGCCGTCGCCGGCTCGGAAATCCACACCGGGTCATAAACCGGACCGCAGGCCACATCGCGGAACAAGCCGCGCGCGCACAAGCGCGATCGGACGAGATTGTATTCCCACACCGTCTCACGCAGTCCGCGCGCCAACTCCGCCGGCGATTGCACGTCCGGTTCGCCAACGCCCGGCCGTTCGCGCGTGTGATCCTCGACCTGACTCAGCATGGCGCCGTAGCGGCCAATCTCGATGTGCAGATTGAAGGGATCGATCTGGTCCGGCGCCGCCGGCGTCTCCGCTTTTTCGCCCATCTGCCCGCAGGCGGCGACGCAGAGCGCCAACAGAAGTGCTCGCAGCTTCATGGCTCGTCTCCTTGATTGAGGCGAGCTTAGCCGCGCGGCCGCGGACGTCCCTAGTTTTTTGTGAAGTCAGCGATCGGGCTGCGGGGCCAGTGCGTTGTAGCGGCCGTAGAACTCAAAGCGCTCGACGCGAACCAAGCGGCGGACGAGCGCTATCGCGGCGACCGTCAGGCCCATGCCTACGATCACCGCGATCATCGCCCAAGCGACGCCCCAGAATTCAGCGTCGTTCATTGCCACCCAACCCTGCCTTCGAGGCATCTTGTTGAGTGCGACTATGCGCGCTTGCGGTGAACGCGCGGTTTCCGAAAACAAAACAAAAGATTGACACCACGCTTATGCACAGCTTCTAGCGACGCGAGGGAGATCGTCGCTGATGCAACTCTTGGAAACCGCCGCGCTCTATGCGGGCGTGAACATTCTCATTCTCTTGACGCTCGCAGTGCTCGTGGTCGTGGCCCGGCGCAGGCACAAGATACGGTTGGGCGACGCCGGCAATGAGGACTTCCTGCGCGCCCAGCGGGCCCACGCGAACGCCGCCGAGTACGTTCCGGCTGCCTTGGTGGGGCTGGTCACGCTCGCCCTGTTTGACCCGGCCACGCCGCCATGGCTGCTGCATGCGGCAGGAATTTCTTTGACCGCCGGACGCGTTTTGCACGGCTTCGGACTGCACGCTGGCGTGCTCAATCTTGGCCGCGTGCTTGGCGTGGTTTTGACCTGGGCGGCCTATCTGCTGATCGGCGGCGGCCTACTCTATGTTGGGCTGAGCCAGCAGCTCTAGTAACGGATTACCGCTAGGCGCGATTGCCCCGTCTCCAGGAAGCGCCCATGTTCCGGGCATGGCCTTCGATGCTGATTCCCATGCCGCGCTCGCGGCTCTGATCGATTACGCCAAGAAGGCCGGGGCGAGCGCCTCCGAAGCCAGTTTCGCAGCCCGGGAGGCCATCTCCGCCGAAGTGCGGATGGGACAGCTTGAGGGCATGGAACGGGAAGAAGGCCGCTCGGTGGCGCTGCGGGCGTTTATCGGCAAGCGGCAGGCCGCGGCTTCCTCCACCGACCTCTCCGCCGACGGGCTCAAGACACTGGCCGAGCGCACTGTCGCCATGGCCAAAGCTGCGCCTGAGGACAAATTCTGCGGCCTGCTCGAAGAGCGATTTCACGCCAAGGGCGCCGCACCCGATCTCGAACAATCGGATACGGCGCGGCCAAGTCCGCAGCAACTCTTGGAGCTGGCGCTGGCGTGCGAGGGCGCGTCGCTCGCCATTCCCGGAATCGCCAATTCCGGCGGCGGCGGCGCATCCAGCGAGGTGTCGCATTTCGTCTACGCCACTTCGAACGGCTTCGAGGGCGCTGAAAGCGCCACCGCCTACAGCCTAGGCGCCCAGCCCGTCGCCGAGAAAGGCGACGAGATGGAGCGCGACTATGAGTGGCGCACCAAACGCTTTTTCGGCGACTTGCCCGCGGCGGAGGAAATCGGCCGCATTGCCGGCGAACGCACAGCGCGCCGTCTCGGCGCGAAGAAGGTGGCGAGCCAAAAGGCGGCCGTGATCTTCGAAAATCGACTGGCGGGGCGCATCCTATCGCCGTTCTTCAGCGGCATTTCCGGATCGGCGGTTGCGCGCGGCGTTTCATTCCTGAAAGACAAGCTCGGTCAGCGGGTATTCGCCGAAGGCTTCCGCATCCACGAAGACCCATTCGTGAAGCGCGGCATGGGCAGTCATGCGTTCGACGGCGAAGGCGGCGCGGTGAAACCGATGACACTGGTCGACGATGGCGTCGCCACGACGTGGCTGCTCAATGCGGCCGTTGCACGCCAGCTCAATCTCGAGCCGAACGGCCATGCCTCAGCCGGCCACGGCGGGCCGCCCGGCATCTCCACGGCCAATCTGTTTGTGAAACCGGGGACCGAGGATCTCGCCAGCCTGATGAAGGGCGCCGGCAAGGGTCTCTTCGTCACTGACATGTTCTCGCCCTCGCTCAACATGAACACCGGTGATTGGTCAGTGGGCGTCGCCGGCTACTGGTTCGAGAATGGCGAGATCGCGCATCCCGTCAGCGAAGTGACCGTCGCCGGCAATCTCCTCGAAATTTATGCGCGGCTGCGCTGCGGCAGCGATCTGGACCAACGCGGAGCGCTCGAAATCCCCAGCCTAATCGTGGACGATCTTGCAATCGGCGGCGTCTGAACTCTCGCTCCTGGAAGCCGCCGCACGCGAAGCGGGCGCGCTGGCCCGAGAGCTCACCGCGAAGACGCTGGAAATCCATTCGAAGGGCCCTCTCGGCCCGGTCACCAATGTCGATTTTGCGGTCGACGCGCTGCTGGCGGAGCGGCTGCTTGGTGCGCGGCCCGACTATGGCTGGCTGTCGGAAGAAACGCCCGACGATCCAGCGCGGCGCATTGGCAAGGCGCGCACTTTCATGCTCGATCCGATCGACGGCACCGCCGCGATGATCGGCAAGTCGCCACAATGGACCATCAGCATCGGCCTCGTCGAAGACGAACGCGCAATCGCCGGCGCCATCTACAATCCGATGACCGACGAAATGTTTGTGGGCGCCGTCGGGGTGGGCGCAACACTTAACGGCCGTCCCTCGCGCACCAGCACGCGCGCCGAGCTCGAAGGCGCGCGCATCATTGGCCAGCCCAGCCGGTTTGCACCGAAGAAGTGGCCGCGGCCCGGGCCAACGTTGGACGGCAGCGAGCGGCGGTCGATAGGCTAGCA
>CALBSY010000064.1 GCA_937967725.1 uncultured Alphaproteobacteria bacterium
TCTGTTCGATCTCATCGTCGCGCACGTGCCCGAGCCCGCGCCGGTGCAAAAGCACGACGAAAAATTCGCGCTGCTGGTGACCATGCTCGACGCCGATCCGTTTCTCGGCCGCGTGCTAACTGGGCGCGTCGAGAGCGGCCGCATCGCCGTCGGCGAAACGGTGAAGTCATTGTCGCGCGACGGCAAAGAACTGGAACGCGGCCGGCTCACTAAGTTGTTGGCTTATCGCGGCTTGAAGCGCGTGCCGGTCGAGCGTGCTGAAGCCGGCGACATTGTCGCCATCGCCGGCCTCGTCGACACCACGGTTTCCGACACCGTCGGCTCGCTCGAACTCAGCGCCGCCATCCCCGCACCGCCGATCGATCCGCCGACCCTCTCCATCACCGTCTCTATCAACGATTCTCCGCTCGCAGGCCGCGCCGGCGATAAGGTGCAAAGCCGCGTCATCCGCGACCGGCTAATGCGCGAAGCCGAGTCGAACGTCGCCATCCGCATCACCGAGACTGCAAGCCGCGACGCCTTCGAGGTCGCAGGCCGTGGCGAATTGCAGCTCGGCGTGCTGATCGAAACCATGCGCCGGGAAGGCTTCGAGGTTTCGATTTCGCGTCCGCGCGTGCTGACGCGGCAGGACAACGGGCAAACACTCGAACCCATCGAAGAAGCGGTGATCGACGTCGACCAGGAATATTCAGGCGTGGTGATCGAGAAAATGGCGTTGCGCAAAGCCGAGCTCACCGACATGCGCCCCTCCGGTGGCGACAAGACCCGGCTCGTCTTCCACGCCCCCTCGCGCGGCCTGATCGGCTATCACGGTGAATTCCTCACCGACACGCGTGGCTCCGGCGTGATGAACCGCATCTTTCACGGCTGGGCGCCGTGGAAAGGTGAAATTCCCGGCCGCCGCAACGGCGCGCTGATCTCTAACGACACTGGACAGTCTACCGCTTACGCGCTCTGGAATCTGGAGGAGCGCGGCCAGATGTTCATCGCCGATGGCGAAGACGTCTATGAAGGCATGATCATCGGCGAGAACAGCCGCGGCCAGGATCTCGACGTCAATCCGCTCAAGGGCAAAAAGCTCACCAACGTACGCGCGTCGGGTAAGGATGAATCGATCTGCCTAACGCCGCCGCGCCGGCTCACGCTCGAACAGGCGATCGCATGGATCGAGGACGATGAGTTAGTAGAAGTGACGCCCAACGCCATCCGGCTGCGCAAGGCGCACCTCGATCCGAACGAGCGCAAGAAGGCGGCGCGGGCGCGCGAAGCCGGTTAACGCTGCTGTGGTGCGGGCACGCGCACGCCCTCTTGCCATTGCGCCCGGTTTTGCGCCACCGCCGCGCTTACATCCACCGGCTGTGGGCACACATACTGAATCTCGCGCATTTGGTCCGAGCCCGTCACCTCGGTAGCATAGCAGCCGATGGGCTGCAGCACCGCGTTGGCCGCCGCGCCCCACCACAAGATGCCGGGCGAAGAGTCCTGAGAATAGATCGTCATGTTCTCAGCCATGAGCAGCCCCAGCGAGCGTGGCTGGCCGCGGACCACGAGTACGGTCTGGTCGCGATCATGAAACCAAACTTGGTAACGATCTTCGCCGACGTAGACGTCGGCGTCCGGCATGCCGCCACGATACGTGAACGGCCGCTGCGTGCTGGCGCACGCCGCCAGCGCCGCGACCATAGCGATTAGGGCTAGTCTCTTCATCATGGCGCGCGACTCTATGCGCGAACGTGCGCGGCGCGCGGCGGCCTGGTGGCTAAACCGTGGCGCGGCGCGCGTTTACGATGCCTTTCGCTGCTTCGTTTTCGCACAAAACTCGCGCGCAAAGCTTGCACTCGTGTGCTTTCACCCTTGCTAATGGTTCCACAGCGCCCGTTTGGCGCGGAATGGATGTTGCTCTCTCCCCTTTCGCATAACAGGCGGGCCCAGTGGGGGAACCGCCGCGATCAAGGGCGCTAAACCATGGCTAACGCCATCGACCTCCATGTCGGCAAGCGGCTCCGCCGCCGTCGCCGGCTTCTGGGCCTCACCCAGCAACAGCTGGCTGAGTCCATCGGCATTCGCTTTCAACAGATCCAAAAATACGAATGCGGCGCGAACCGCGTTACGGCTTCTCGTCTTTACGAACTCGCCGTCGCGCTCAACGTGCCCGTCAACTATTTCTTCGAAGGCCTGCAACAGATGAACGCTCCCGCAAACGCGCCGGGCGCTCCCGCCAATGACCGCGATCTGATCGCGGCAGACGTGCTTTCGCAGAAAGAAACGCTCGAGCTGATCCGCGCTTACTACAAGCTCGGCGAACGCCCGCGCCGCCGCCTCTTGGACCTCGCCAAGGCGCTGCAAGACGAATCCACGGACGCGGCCTAACCCCTCCGCCGTTCCGAGGAAGCGTGAACGAGCCCGTCCCCTGGCGGGCTCGTTTTCCGTGCGTGATAATCAATCCCATCACGCCTGAATCCGGTTAAGCTAGACGCATGCAGCACGACCTCCGGCGCTTCCTCGCTTTCGCTGACGCGCTCGCTGACGCTGCCCGCGCCGCCATTCTCCCCTACTTCCGCGCTGGAACCCCATGCGACAACAAGAGCGCCGACGCATTCGATCCCGTAACAGAGGCCGACCGCGCGTCCGCATTGGCGAGGCGGAACCTGATCGCGCGTGCGTTTCCCGAGCGGCTATCAATGGGTGCTTGATCCGATCGACGGCACCCGCGCTTTCATCGCCGGCTTGCCCACCTGGGGTGTGCTGATCGCGCTGGCGTACGAAGGCCGCCCGATCGTCGGCATCCTGGATCAGCCTTACCTAGCCGAGCGCTACCGCGGCTGGAACGACGGCGCTGAGCTGATGACGCGCGATGGCGCGCGCCCGCTGCAAACGCGCCGCTGCGGCGCGCTGTCCGACGCGATTTTGTCAACAACGGACCCCACTCTGTTCCGCGATGACGAGGCCGACGCGTTTACACGCGTGCGTTCGACCGCGCGGCTCACGCGCTACGGCTACGATTGCTATGCCTATGCCATGATTGCGGCGGGACATATGGATTGCGTGGTCGAGAGCGGTTTGAAGCCGTTCGACATTCAGGCGCTCATCCCCATCCTCAACGGCGCCGGCGGCGGCGTGACGAATTGGGACGGCGATGACGCCAGTCGCGGCGGACGGGTACTCGCCTTCGGCGATGCGCGCATTCGCGATCAAGCAATCGACTTGCTGCGGAAGGCGCCATGATGTGGTCGCGGCGCGTGTTCGCCAAGCGCCTGGCTGGCGCGCTTCTGCAGGGAGATCCGGCTTTGCTCGCGCGCATGAACGGGATCATCTCAGCCGCCTACATTGTCCGCCGCGGCGGCGCGGTTCGGCGTCTTGCCGTGGGGCAAGCGTTGGTGCACGGGGCGTGGACGCCGTTCACCGCAGATCAACTGTTTCGCGTCGCTTCCATCTCCAAAACGGTGCCGGCGTCGCGGTTACTGTCGCTCGTCTCGCACGGCCGCGCCGATCTAGACGCGGAT
Organism: uncultured Alphaproteobacteria bacterium; assembly: GCA_937967725.1. GTDB lineage: Bacteria > Pseudomonadota > Alphaproteobacteria > Caulobacterales > Aquidulcibacteraceae > Vitreimonas. The sequence goes on from CALBSY010000064.1 coordinate 3,504, forward strand.
GTTTCCATTTATCTCCGCGAAACGCTGCGGCATCCTGGGTTCCCCGACATCATCATTACGCCGCGGATGCTGCTTTCACACACAAGCGGCCTACGCAACGGCGAAGACTTTCCTGTGCCATTCAATCGCCCGCTGCTCGCGCGGCTAAGCGCGGCGGCGGACGAGGAGAACTTCAGCGGCTGGTTCGCGCCAGCGCATGAACCGCCGGGCGCCTGGTTCAGCTACAGCGACACCAACTACGCCGTGATCGCGCAAATCATAGAACGCATCACCGACACCCGGTTTGACCGCTTTATGCGCCACGCGCTGTTTGAACCGCTGGGCTTGGACATCGGTTACAACTGGAGCGGCGTCTCGCAAACCAAACGCGATCGAGCGGCCGCCGCCTGCCGCTGGGTGGACGGCGCCCGGACGCCGCAAGTTGACGGCGCGCCGCCGCCTGCGCCGCAGATCGCCTTCTATCGCGGCGAAAGCAACGACGCCGCGACGGAGGCAGAATACAGCGTCGGCCTCAACGGCTTCGCCTTTGCCCCTCACGGCGGCCTTCGCCTGTCGCTCAACGATATGGAGGCGCTAGCGCGCTTCTATCTCGACGGCGCACGTCTCGCCGGCGAGAGCTCGCTAGCGCACATGATTACGCCGCACTGGACGTTTGATCCGACGGCGCCGAACGGCGCCACCGAACGCGGCTGGTATCAGCGTTTCGGCCTGGGCGTTCACGTCCCGCTCGGTCGCGACGCGCCGGGCGCTTCGCCGGGCGATGCCTTCTTCGGCCCAGCCAGCGCCGATTGGCGCGGCCATTTCGGCGACGCCTACGGATGGATCACGGGGCTGGTCTGGAACTCACGCGAGAACGCAACGCTCGTCTACGTGCTCAATGGCATGCCCGAAACCGGCCGGCCGCTTGGCGCCCGCTCGGCCATGAGCGCGCACGAAGAAACGCTCATCGACGCAGCGCTCGGCTAGCCCACGGTCTGCGCCTTGCCGCCAGCGATGTCGCGGATCGCTTGCTCGAACACGTGCGGCGGCTGCGCGCCCTGGATCAACCAGAGCTGGTTGAAGATGATCGTCGGCACCGCGTTGATGCCGCGGCCGCGCCACAACGCTTCCTCCGCGCGCACCTCCTCGGCGTATGAATCGCTCGCCAGAATTTCACGGGCTCTGGTTGCGTCCAACCCCGCGGACGTCACGGCATCGGCGAGCGCGTCGGGATCGTTGCTCGGCCGCTGGTCGGTGAAGGTCGCCTTGAACAGCGCCTGCTTCAACGCCAGCGCCTTGCCATCGAGCGACGCCCAATAGAGCAAGCGATGCGCATCGAAGGTGTTCCAGATGCGGCTTTCGGGGCCGTAGTTGAACGTGAAGCCGAGCGCCGCGCCATAGTCCTTGATGGCCTGCCGCACGGCTTGAGAGCGCTCCGGCGTCGAGCCGTACTTGTTGGCGACGTGTTCGGCGGTGTTCTCCCCTTCCGGCGGCATATCCGGATTGAGTTCGAACGGCTGCAGATGAATTTGCGCCTGCACCTCGCTGCCGACCGCATCCAGCGCCTGCAGCAGCCCGCGCAAGCCAATTACACACCACGGACAGGCGACGTCGGACACGAAGTCGATGCGGAGTGCATGTGTCACTAGCGATAAAACTCCGTGCGACGGTCGCGGAAGAAGCCCCAGGCGGCGCGGTGGCGGTCGAGAAAGTCCAGGTCAAACTCGTGCACGAGCACGCCCTCGTCTTGAGCGCCGAAATGCTCGACCAGGTCGCCGCGATGGTTGGCGATGAATGAGTGGCCGTAGTAGGTCTGCTCGCAGGCGCCGACCTTTTCCGTACCGATACGGTTCGACGCGACCACTGGGATCACGTTGGACACGGCGTGACCTTGCATCGCGCGCCGCCACGGCTGGCTCGTATCCAGTGATGCGTCGTGCGGCTCGCTGCCGATGGCCGTTGGGTAGAACAGCACTTGCGCGCTGGCGAGCGCCATCGCGCGCGCGGCTTCCGGAAACCACTGATCCCAGCAAATGCCGACGCCGATGCGGCCGTGCCTGGTATCCCAAACTTTGAAGCCGGTATCGCCGGGCCGGAAATAATACTTCTCCTGATAGCCTGGGCCGTCAGGAATATGGCTCTTGCGATAGACGCCGAGCGCTTCGCCGTCGGCGTCGAGCATCACCAGCGAATTGTAATAGGCTGGGCCGTCGCGCTCAAAAATCGAGACCGGAATCGCAACGCCCAATTCTTTCGCTACCGGCTTCAGCGCCGTGACGCACGGATGCGACATCGCCGGATAGGCGGTGGCGAACCACTTCTCCTCCTGCGATGTGCAAAAGTACGGCCCTTGATAGAGCTCCGGCGGCAGGATCACTTGCGCGCCTTGTTTGGCCGCATCGCGCACTAGCGCCTCAACCTTGGCGATGTTGGCCTGCATGTCTTCGCCGAACGAGGCTTGCATCGCCGCGACTTTGATCGTTTTCGCCATCACGCTGGTTCCTGTTGGGTGATGCAGTGGAATGAGCCGCCGCCGGTGAGAATCGCACGCGACGGCAGGCCGATCACTTTGCGCCCAGGGAAGAGCGGCGCGAGCGCCTCGACCGCCGCTTCACCACTCGCCGAATACGTCGGCACAACCACGGTCGAGTTGCCGATTAGGAAATTCATGTGGCTCGCCGCCGTCGCGTCGCCATCCTCGTCGAGCACCGGGCCGGGCGAGGGAATACGGATCACTTCAAGCTTACGCCCGCGCGCGTCTGTCATCGCCGCCAGCGAGAGCGCGATCTCTTCCAACACTTCGATATTCGGATCGTCGGCGCCGAACGGCGTCTGGCAGACGACACGGCCGGGCGCGATGAAGCGAGCGAGATTGTCGATGTGTCCATCCGTATGGTCGTTGGCGAGGCCTTCATCGAGCCAGAGCACCTTTTCCACGCCGAGCGTGCGCTTCAGCTCCATCTCCGCAGCCGCCTCGGTCCAATGCGGGTTGCGATTTTTGTTGAGCAGACATTGGCGTGTCGTGAGGAGCGTGCCCTCACCGTCCATCTCGATGGCGCCGCCTTCGAGAATGAAATCGTGTAGCTTGTAGTCCGCCCCGGCCAGTAGCGCGATGCGCGCGCTGACTTCGTCGTCGTGCGTGGCATGTGTACTCCCTCGATGTGTCAAGGGT
>CALBSY010000065.1 GCA_937967725.1 uncultured Alphaproteobacteria bacterium
GAGAGCGGCGGTCCGGCCGGAGTGGTGGGAGGAAGCGTTCTTCGGTCCGGGTACCGGACGAGGGCCTTCCAATCGCCATCATGAAAAGAATGAATTGGCGGCAACGCCGCGAGCACAAGGCGGGCATTCAGCGCCGCTGAGGCAAGGCAGAGGCAGAAGGGCAGACAATGAGCTTGATTTATTCGCTGCTGACGTTCGCGCAGCAAGGCGCTGCACCCGCGGCTCAACCGGGCGCGACTCCGGCGCCGGGTGATGCGGCCACGCCGCCTCCGGTCACGGCGCCGCCACCGTCCGCGGCCGAACTCGAAACCGCGAGAGAGCGCGGCGCGGCCGCTGCCGCCGAGGCCGCCGGTCACGCTGAAGTCAGCTTGATGGAGCTCGTGAGCGAACTGAATGCGGTCGAGATGGGCGTGATCGTCATTCTTGGCTTGTGCGCCATCTACGCCGTCGCGCTGCTGTTCGAGAAGATTTACGTCATGCGCAAAGCCGCCGCGCAGACGAAGTCGTTCCTTGCTTCGTTCCGCAAGGCGAACTCGGTGGAAGAAGCCGAAGCGATCGTTCGCAAGCTGCCGAATTCAGGCATCAAGTCTATGTTCGACGCCGGCATGGCGGAAGTCCGCCGCACGCAGGATCTTGGCCTGTACACGATGCGCGACGCTCGCGATCACACCATGCAGCGCGTGCAATCGGCCATGCAAACCCGCCAGAATGAGCACCTGGAGGACTTGGGTTCGTCCATGACCTTCCTGGCCTCGATCGGCGCAAACGCTCCGTTTATCGGCCTGTTCGGCACGGTGTGGGGCATCATGGTGGCGTTCGTCGGCATTGCTAAAACGCAGACGACCTCGCTGGCCGTTATCGCTCCGGGTATCGCCGGCGCGCTGCTCGCCACGGCGGCAGGTCTCGCCGCGGCCATTCCGGCGGTTCTGATCTACAACTTCGCCGCCAAGCAAATCTCCAAACAAGCTGGGAAACTCGACGACTTCGCTGCCGAGTTCATCGCGCTGGTTTCGCGCGACATGGACCGCCGCGCGGGCTGAGGCTTTCCTGGGCTTTTGGAGGTGATCGCCAATGGCGGGTAAAGTGTCTGAGGGCGGCGTTACCAAACGTGGCCGCATGGAAGTGACCGCGGATCCGAACGTGATCCCGTTCATCGACGTCATGCTCGTGCTGCTGATCATCTTTATGATCGCGGCGCCGATCTCCTCGGTCGATATCGAGGTCGATATGCCGACGTCTCGCATCGATCCGTCGAAGCGGCCGCCGCGTCCGACTTGGATTTCTTTGAACGCCGGTCCTGGCGGCGTCGAAGTGTACGTAATGAACGACCAAGTCTCTCTCGCGAACGTCGGCGAGGAGACCTACCAGGCGGTGAAGACCAATACGCCCCAGATCGCCAACGACGATTTCGAGGTCAAGGATCAGCGCATCTACATTCGCGCTGACGCCGGCCTGGAGTATCGCCATGTGGTGCGTGTGATGAACCGCCTGCAGGACCGGGGCTTCACGAAGATTGGCTTCGTTGCCGAAGACAGGAGGATGTAGGCCATGGCTGGCAAGACTTCCTCCGGCGGCAAGGGCGGGCCGATGACGGATCCGAACGTGATCCCGTTCATCGACATCCTGCTCGTGCTGCTCATCATCTTCATGGTCACCGCGCCGATTCCGACAGTGGACATCCGCGTTGACCTGCCGCCGCCGAACCCGGTGCCGATCCGGCTCGAAGGGCTCAATCCGACGATCGTTGGCATTCGTGAAACGCCCGGCGGACTCGCCATCTACGTGGACGAAGAGGAGGTCCCGCTGTCGCAACTCGGAGACCGGACGCTCGACCATGCGATCCGGAACAATCCCGCGCTCAATATTGAGCAAATCTACGCAGAAGCGAAAATCTACGTCCGTGCCGACCAAAGCACGGCCTATGGCAACGTCGTAGACGTTATGAGTCGATTGCAGGAAGAAGGTTTCGTGAGCGTCGGAATCTTCGCCGAACTGGCAAGCGAAGGGTGACATAGCCATGGTACGCCTTCGTCTTATCTCGTTCAGTCTCGCCGGCCTCATTTGCGTCGGTTTGGTCTATATGGCGCTGACGCGCCGGTTTAGCGCGCTCACCGATCTGTTCGAGGACACGGAAGCGGTGAAGGTTGAGATCGAGGAGAAGCAAAAGCCTCCTCCGCCTCCGCCGCCGCCGCCGGATCGTCCGCCGCCGCCGCCGCCGCCCGAGCAACGGGTGCCGCCGCCGGATATGACGGCGCCGCCAACGCCTACGCCCATTCCTGTCGCGGTCGATCCGCCGCCTGCGCCGCCGACGCCGGCCGTGCTCACCGGCATGGTTTGGCTGCAGCGTCCGAGTTCGCAGGACTTCAACCGCTATTATCCGCAGCGCGCCATTCAGCGCGAACAGGAAGGGCGGGTTGTGCTCGACTGCCTCGTCTCGGCCGACGGACGCATTTCCTGCACCGTGGCCTCTGAAGATCCGAGCGGCTGGGGTTTCGGCGAGGCGGCGTTGCGCATCTCGCGCAATTTCCGCGCCGCCGCGCAAACCGCGGACGGACGCCCAACTTCGGGCGGACGCACGCGTGTGCCGATTACTTTCCGGCTCGGTTAGCGTTCTAAAAATATTTGCGTGGAGCCGCGGTGCAATCGCTCCGCGGCTTCTCGCATCTGTGATCGTCATCGCGCCGCTGTGAATGGCGAACCGCGCCAAACAGCGCTCATCCTCCCGTCAGCCGCAACGAAGAAGGCGAAGGGAGGAGTCCATGCGCCAGGCCGTAACAATCCGTGCAACATCGTTTATGGCGTCTGCCGCCATTCTTGCGGCCCTTGCGGTGGCGGCATTGACGATGACGATAACGCTCCGCGAGCGGGGCGAGCAGCCATCTGCGCCGCTGATTACGCTCGAACGTCCAGCAGAGCCGCCAATCGAGCGTCCGCGCGAGCCGGCGCGGCAATTGCCGCGTCCCGCCGAGTCCGAGGTGGCGCCGCTTCCGTTCTATCCTGCGACATCGGAGGCGGCGGAATCGCTTGAACCATTGTCGCCCATTGCGTCGTTTCCGGCGACGATCACTCAACCCACTTGGCTTCAGC
>CALBSY010000066.1 GCA_937967725.1 uncultured Alphaproteobacteria bacterium
GCTCAACGGCGAAGTCATTCGCCTGGATGGCGCCATTCGCATGGCCCCGCGTTAAATGTTTATATTTTGATAGAACCTGCGGAGACTGGAGACCAGAGATTGGAGATGGATAATCTCCACGCTTTAATCATTAGTCTCTCAAAAGTGGAGAAATAAATGACCGAATATAACTTGGAACGACATCGCCAGGCGGCAAACACCATTCGTGGCCTGGCGATGGACGCCGTACAAAAAGCGGGCGAAGGCCATCCTGGCATGCCAATGGGCATGGCGGACGCCGCGACCGTGCTGTTTTCGCGCTTCCTCAGATATGACCCGAGCGAGCCGAATTGGCCCGACCGCGACCGTTTCGTGCTGAGCGCCGGGCATGGTTCGATGTTGCTCTACGCGTTGCTGTATCTGACGGGCTATCCCGACATCACCCTCGAAGAGATCAAGCGCTTCCGCCAGATCGGTTCGAAGACAGCGGGGCACCCGGAGAATTTCCTGGCCGCCGGCATTGAGACCACGACCGGTCCGTTGGGGCAGGGGCTGGCGAACGCTGTCGGCATGGCGATCGCGGAAGCGCATCTCAACGCGCGCTTCGGCGATGAACTCGTCAATCACCGCACCTGGGTGATCGCCGGCGACGGCTGCTTGATGGAGGGCATAAGTCAGGAGGCGCTCACGCTGGCGGGGCGGCAAAAGCTGAACAAGCTGATCGTCATCTGGGACAACAACGCCATCTCTATCGACGGCGCGGTTTCGCTCTCGGACGCGACTGACCAAGAGGCGCGCTTCGCCGCCAGCGGCTGGGCGGTGCTCGAGTGCGACGGACATGACATGAGTGATGTCACGCGCGCTTTTGAAGCGGCGACCGAGTCCGACCGGCCTGTACTAATCGCGTGCAAGACCACGATCGGCTACGGCGCACCAAAAAAGGCCGGCACGGCGAAGGCGCACGGGGAAGCGCTGGGGGACGAAGAGCTGGCGGCGGCGAAAGCGGCGCTCGGCTGGAACCACGGCCCGTTTGAGGTTCCCGACTACATCCTCAAGGCTTGGCGAAAGATCGCGGCGCGCGGCGCTGGCGCGCGCGAGGAGTGGCAGGCGCGTTTGAAGCGCGCGCCGAAGCGCGGCGCCTTCGCCGCGGCGATGCGAAGCGGCAACGTGGAGGCGGCCGTGACGCAATTGGGTGCGCATGCGCGCGCGATGGCGGAAGCGAAGCCAGCGCTGGCGACGCGCGCTTCTTCGGGCAAAGCGATCGAGGCGATGTTCGAAGCGTGCCCGGAATTGCTGGGCGGTTCGGCCGATCTCACCGGCTCCAATAATACGCTGCCGAAGGACGAGAACGACTTTACGCCAGAGAACCGCGCCGGCCGTTATCTGCGCTATGGCATTCGTGAACATGGCATGGCGGCGGCGATGAACGGCATGGCGCTGCACGGCGGCGTCATTCCTTATGGCGGCACGTTCCTAGTTTTTTCCGATTATTCTCGCCCCGCCATCCGCCTCGCAGCGCTCAGCAAGGTGCGCGTCATTCACGTGCTCACCCACGACTCGATCGGTCTTGGCGAAGATGGCCCGACGCACCAGCCGGTCGAGCACCTGCCGGCGCTTCGGGCCATCCCGAACCTTTACGTGTTCAGGCCAGCCGATGCGGTCGAGGCGGCTGAGTGTTGGCAGGCGGCGCTGCTGCACGAGGACGGGCCGAGCGCGCTGGCGTTGTCGCGGCAATCGACGCCCGCCTTGCGCGGGGACGCCAGTGAGAACCTTTCGGCGCGCGGCGCCTATGAATTGCTGCCGGCTGAAGGCGGCGCGGCGCGTGTCGCCATCTTCGCAACGGGCACGGAGGTGGCGCTCGCGGTGAAGGCGCGCGAGGCGTTGCAAGCGGACGGGATTCCGACGCGCGTTGTATCCGCGCCTTGCTTTGAACTGTTCGAACAGCAGAGCGACGCGTACCAAGACGAAGTCTGCGGCGACGATGATGAGCTAAAGATCGGTGTCGAGGCGGCGATCGGCCAAGGTTGGTTCGAAGCCTTCGGTCTCGACGCCTTCATTGGCATGTCGACGTTCGGGACATCCGCGCCGGCGAAGGATGCCTATGCGCACTTTGGCATCACTGCTGAAGCGATCATCGAGACCGCGAAAGACCTGCTCTAGAGCTTATCCGCCAAATCGCGCAGCGCCTTGACGTCTTGCGCACGCTCGCGCGGCGCCACGATCACGGCTTCGGGTGTGGCGATGATCACCAGGTCTTCGACGCCAATGGCGCAAAGCTTCACGTGCTCGGCGCGCAGCAGGCTGTTTTTCACATCCATCGCGGCGACAGGGCCCATCAATGCGTTGCCCGCCTCATCGTGCGCCGCGCCGCGCCAGACTTCGTCCCAGGCGCCGACATCGGCCCAGCCGATGCTGCACGGAGCAACGGCGCCGTGGCGGGTTTTTTCCATAACAGCGATGTCAAAGGGTTGAGAGGGGATTTTCTCGAACGCGTCCGGATCGAGCCGGATCTCAACACCGTAACGCGCCGCCTTCGCGAGCGCTTCGAGAGCGTTGTCGCGCACTGCGGGGCTTGCATCGAACTCCCGCAGCAGCAACTCGGGGGCGGCGAGGAACATGCCGCTGTTCCAGAAATAGGAGTCCGGCGCGTCGAGATAGGTCTGCGCTGTCGTGGCGTTGGGCTTTTCGCGGAAGTCCGCTACCGCATGGACGCCGTCGCCCACTTGCTCGCCGGCTCTGATGTAGCCGTACGCGGTGGCGGGGCGATTGGGTTTCATCCCGAACGTGACGATGCGTTCGCGCGCAAACGGCGCGGCGCGTTCCAGCGCGGCGTGGAACGCCGCCACATCGGCGATGACATGATCGGCGGGCGTGAGCAGCAGCAACGCGCCGGGCTCGATCTCAGCTGCAACCGCTGCGGCGACGGCGGCGGCGGCGGCGGTGTTGCGCAACTCCGGCTCAAGTACGATCGCCGCCGCTTCGACGAAACCCAAGTGTTGCCGCACCAGATCAGCGTGGCGAGCGTTCGAAAGAATGATCGGTGCGGCGAACGACAATTTGCCCGGTTCTCCGCTGACGCGTTCCAGCGTCTGCGCGAACAACGACTGC
>CALBSY010000067.1 GCA_937967725.1 uncultured Alphaproteobacteria bacterium
GAGAAGAGGCGCATCAGCAATTCATGCGTGTTCGGCGCAAAACCGATCGTGCGCGGGTCGGGCAGTTCGAGTTCGAGCGCGATATTGGCCTGCGCGCGCGGGATGACCTCGCCGAAAATCTTGTCCCACTTGCGGTCGGCCAGAACCGCCGCGTCCTGCCACGCCTCCAGATGGCCGTCGTGGGAGGCGTCGGGCCAGAGATGATGCGAATGGCAGGCAAAGTGCAGGCGTTCCGGCGCGGCGGCGAGGGCGCGCGAGAAGAGGTGCTTGTAGCTCTTCAAAGTTTTGTCCTGAGCGACCAGATTTCCGGGAACGCGCGGCGGTTCAACGTTTGCTGCAGGTAGCCGACGCCTTCGGTGCCGCCGGTGCCGCGTTTGCGGCCGATAATGCGTTCCACGGTCAGCACATGCTTGTGCCGCCAAGTGAGCAACGCATCGTCGAGATCGAGCAACTTTTCCGCAAGCTGGTAAAGCGCCCAGTGCTTTTGCGTGTCGCGATAAACGGCCAACCATGCATCCTCGACCGTTTGGTTCGGTTGATACGCTTGGCGCCGCGGCCTCTGGAGCACGCTATTGGGGATGTCAAACCCGGCCTTGGCAAGTTGCGCGATCACGTCGTCGTAGAGGCTCGGCGCGTCGAGCGCTTGTTCGAGCATCGCGCGTTCTGCGCCGCCTTCGTCCTGGAACTTCAAGAACGAGTCGTCTTTCAGCCCCAGCTTGTATTCCAGCGCGCGGAATTGCGCGGACTGAAAGCCCGAGCTTGTGCCGAGCAGTTCGCGGAACTTGAGATAATCGGCGGGCGTCATGGTGGCGAGGATGTCCCAGGCCTGAGTCATCACCGCCTGGATGCGCGAAACGCGCGCGAGATGCTTGTAAGCGGGCACCAGTCCGCCCGCGCGCACTTCGCTTTGCGCCGCGCCGATTTCGTGGATCGCCTGCTTCATCCAGAGTTCCATGGTCTGGTGCAGGATCACGAACAAAAGTTCGTCGTGTTCGCCGGTCTGCGGGCTCTGGCAAGCCAGCAATTCCTTCAAGCGGAGATACCCGCCGTAGGTGACGCTTTGGCTCATGAGCGCGGCGTTCCTCCCATTGAATCACGCGCTTAGAGCATGGCGCGGACGCCGGGGAAAGGCCGCGTTTCCCCTTTGTGCGCGCGAGGTTCCCGCTTTTGGGGGTTTGGCCCTACCGCCGCGCCTGCTAGGAAAGCGCCCTCTTGCAGAAGCCAAGGAGGGTAGGCGATGGGCGCCGTGGGACGCATCATCCTTATAGTTGTGGTGATTTTGGTGGTGGCGCTCGGCGCCATGTTCTTCCTGCTGCCGAACACCGCAAGCCGTACAGAAACGCTCACCATTGAGCGGCCAGCGCAAACCGTATTCGCGCGCCTCGCGTCGACGCCTGTCGGTTCGGTGATCACCGAGGGTGTGACAGTTTCAGAGCCGGCCACGACCGACGGGGACACGATCACGGCGCCAGTAACATTCGCCGACGGCGCTACGGGCCGGGTGATTTACACGGTCACCGAGCAAGGCGAGGGCTCGCAAGTGCGCGTGCGCCTCGAACAAGATATCGGCGCCAATCCGATGGCGCGCTTCGGCGCAATCGGCGGCGGGCCGGTTTCGCCGCTGATCGAAGCGGCCGCCGCCGGCGTCAGCAATGATCTCAACGCGCTGCCGACCGAAAGCTTCGCGACGCTGAATTACAGCGTCGTGCAGGTGGCGGCCCAGCCGTTCTTCTACGCTGAGAACTGCGTGCCGAACGAACCGGACGACATTGTGCACATCAGCCTCGAGGCCGTGGCGGCTATCCCGCCGGCGATGCGCGTCAACAACATCCAGCCTGTGGGTCCGTTGATGGCGGTCGAGCCGCGTGTTGTCGACGGCCAGTATTGCTTCCAGGTCGGCTACCCGTATTCGGGACGGGCGGTGAGCTCGCAAGGACTCTTCACCAAAGCCGGACAAACGCCGTCCGGCACCATGCTGCGCGTCGTTTACACCGGCACGGAAGAAGACATTTACGAGCAGGTCTATAATCCGATGGATGCGCTGCTCGGCGCCGCGCGCCTGGACGATCCGTCCACGACCGAGGACGATTGGACCACCTACGAGGTCTATCACGACGATCCGCTGCAAGAAGGCGGCTCGCGCAACCGCGAAATCTTCTACGTGACGCAGGGCGACATCTCGGTGTTGCAAGCGATCGCGCCCGCGAGTGAAGCGACGCCTGTGCCGCAAGCCGAGCAACCGGCCGAGCCGGCGGCGACTCAAGGCGAGACGCCAGCTGAAGGCGCTACGCCAGCGCCGGCGGAAGAGAAGCAAACCGCGCCGGCGACGCCGTAACCGCCGGAGCGCAAGCCAAGCTGAGAAGGGCCGCGGTGAAAGCCGCGGCCCTTTTGCATGCACTCGGGCGATACGCCTCTATTGCGCGTTC
>CALBSY010000068.1 GCA_937967725.1 uncultured Alphaproteobacteria bacterium
ACCACCACTTCTCGGTGTCCTGGTAGCCGCCGACGATGTCGAGCCCGCGTCCGCGGTCGCTTTCCTCGCTCCGCGCCGTTAGCATGACGATCGGCGTATTGCGCGTATCCTGCCGCGCACGCAATCGGCGGCACACTTCAATGCCCGGCGCCTTCGGCAACATCCAATCGAGCACAATCAGATCGGGTTTGCACTCATCAGCGGCCACAAGCGCTTCTTCACCATCGGCGGCGACTGTGACGCGATAACCCTCTTTCTCAAGATTGTACTTGAGCAGTTGCGCGAGAGCTTCCTCGTCCTCGACCACAAGAACTTGCGTGGGCTTTGGCATCGGCGACCCTCAATTCGTCTCGCCCGTCACCAGACAGGGGATTTATTCCGCGATGTTGGGGCCGTGATCGCCGATGCGTTCTAGATTCTTGGCGATGAACAGGAGGTGCGTGCATGACGTAATCGTCCGCGGATCCTCGAACATGTAAGTCAGGAGTTCGCGGAACAGACTGTTATAGTGGGCGTCGATATTGTCGTCCGACTGCCAGACCGTGATGGCGCCCTGCACGTCTTTGGTGGCGTACGCGTCAAGCACCTGCTTCAGATGCGCCGCCGCCATCTTGCCCATGCGGTCCATGCTGCGCGTGAGCTGAATCGGCTCGGCTTGATTGAGGATCAGCGCGCGCTTGGCGATGTTCTTGGCTAAATCGCCGACGCGCTCCAGTTCGCCTGCGATGCGCCAAGCCGTCAGCACGACGCGCAGGTCGCTCGCCATCGGTTGCCGGAGCGCGAACAGCTTAATGGCGCGCCGCTCCACTTCCCGCTGTGCTGCGTCGATCCGCGGATCGCGCTGGATCACGGCTTGCGCCAGTTCGGTGTCGCGACGCGACACCGCGGCCAAGCTTTCGTTAATCGCGGTTTCGGCGAGCCCGCCCATGCGCGCGACCTCTTGGGTCAGCGCATCGAGCTCTTCGGTGAACGCCTTGACGGTATGATCGGCCATGCTCGCCTTAACCCGACGCGCCAGCGCGGCCGCCGCAGGCGCCCGGGATCGCTTCTGCCCAGACATGCGCGTCAGCCGAACCGGCCGGTGATATAATCTTGAGTACGCGAGTCACGCGGGTTGGTGAAGATTTCTTCTGTCGCCCCCGTCTCAACCAGCTTTCCAAGATGGAAGAACGCGGTCTTCTGCGAGACGCGGGCGGCTTGCGCCATCGAATGGGTGACGATGACGATGCAGTAATTTTCCCTGAGCTCGTCGATCAATTCCTCGATCTTGGCGGTGGCGATAGGATCGAGCGCCGAACACGGCTCGTCCATCAGGATGACGTCGGGATTCACCGCCACGGTGCGGGCGATCACAAGCCGCTGCTGCTGGCCGCCGGACAGGCCGGTGCCGGGCTGAGCCAGACGATCTTTCACTTCCTCCCACAGCCCGGCGCGGCGGAGCGAGCGCTCCACGATCTCATCCATCTGCGCCTTGGATTTGGCCATGCCATGGATGCGGGGCCCATAAGCAACGTTGTCGTAGATCGATTTCGGAAACGGATTGGGCTTCTGAAACACCATGCCGACACGCGTGCGCAGCACGACCGGATCGACGTTCTTAGCGTAAGCGTCCTTGCCTTCGATCTGCAGCGAACCGCTCACGCGCGCGCCTTCGATCGTGTCGTTCATGCGGTTGAAACAGCGCAGGAAGGTGGTTTTGCCGCAGCCGGAAGGACCGATGAACGCGGTGACGGCGCGGTCGGGGATATCAAGCGAGACGTCGAACAGCGCCTGCTTGTCGCCGTAGAAGACGTTGACGTCGCGCGCGCTGATCTTGGTCGGCGCATTAAGCAGCGCGCCCGCGCTTGTCCGGACGCCCGGAGCGGTCATCACCGGCGGCGCCTGCGGCGCGCGATCGGATCCAGCGGCGGAAAACTCCATCGTTTCACCCCTCTCGGCAGCCGGCGCGGCCCTTCGATCCAACCCATCCCCGTTCAGGCCCGCATGTAGGGGAGTTTGATGACAGTGATGTGAAATGCGCCCCTGCTTTGCATCATTCCTCCCCCGCCAATTCCACATAGGCGACGAACGCGGTCCCGCGTCCCGGCTCGCTCTCGACCATCAGGCCGCCGCGGTGGCGGTTGACGATGTGCTTCACGATGGCGAGCCCGAGACCTGTGCCGCCTCGTTCATCGCCCGATTCCCGCTCAACCCGGAAAAACCGCTCGCCGAGCCGGGGCAGATACAGGCGCGGTATGCCTGCGCCGCGGTCCTCGACGCGTACGTAGGCGTACGATTTGTTCGCAACCGCGGCGGGCGTCAGCAACGCGATTCGGCCCGCGTCCTCCCAGCGCCGCCCTGCGCTGGCCATGATCTCCTCGCGGTCTCCGGAGGCGCCTACCTCCACCGCCACCTCGCCGCCCTCGGTGCTGTATTTCACGGCGTTGTCGACCAAATTCTGGATCACCTGCGCGAGTTGGAAGCGCTCGCCTACCACACGCACCGGCTTTTCAGGCGCAGACAGCGCGAGGCGCACGTTACGCTCCTTGGCGATGCCGTTTTGCGCGTCGATCACTTCGGCGGCGACGGCCGCCAAGTCGGCGCGGTCCGACGGCGGCACATGCTCATCCAACTCAATGCGAGACAGTGACAACAGGTCCTCGATCAGCCGGCGCATGCGGTCCGCTTGCACTTGCATCATGCCTAGAAAACGCTCTCGCTCATTCTGATCGTCGCGCGCCGGTCCGGCGATGGTTTCGATCAACAAGGTGAGCGAGGCCAGCGGGGTGCGGAGTTCATGGCTGGCGTTGGCGAGAAAATCGGCGCGCATGCGCTCCGTGCTGATTCTCGCCGTTTGATCGTGAAAAACCAGCATTGCAGCACGGTCTGCGCCCCAAGTCAGCGGCGCTACATAACAGCGCGTATGCCGCTCTACTTGGGCGGCCGTCTCGTACTCTACAGCGCGGGTTTCGCCCTCATGCACCGCCGCCTGCAACGCTTCGAGCACATCGGGATGACGTATGATCGAAGTAAGAAACTGGCCCTTGGCCTCGAACTGCATCTGTCGCCGCGCCGCGGCGTTGGAGCCAGCGACGCGGCCTTCGCCGTCGACCAACAGCGCGGGATCCGGCATGGCTTCAAGCAAGGGCGCCAACTCGGCCAGTCCAACCAATTCGATTTGGTCATCGGTGCGCGGCGCGATGATGAAGCGGCGCATCTCGCGCGCGGTCCACACGCACGCGGCTGCCGCCAGCACCATGAGCAGCGCGGCCCACGGACTCGCCGCGAACGCCATCACCGCCGCCACCGCGGCAAGCGCGCCGGCAGCCCACGCCAGCGCCGGTATCCGGTCCAATCGCCTGCGCACTGCCAAAGCTCGGTTCATCTCGGCCCGTAAGTGAGGGGTCCCGCATAGGCGCGCGAGCAAACCCCGGCAAGCAGCGCATCCAAACCGCCGCCCGCCGGCATCTGAGCCGTGTCGTGGGGAAAAACGACCGGTCGACGGTGTCCGTCGCCTTATCGAAAATCAATACATATTTATTGACTTTCGAGAGGGCGCCAGATAAGAGCCGATTGAAGCTGCGAGGGACAGAATGGCTTATGGCGCGCGCATTTGGATCGGCCTCGGATTGATGGCCGCCGTGGGCGCGTGCGCAGGCCGCAACCTGCCGCCGGAGCCCGACACGTATGTCGCCGCCGACGCCATCGGCGCGGAGCGAGCCGCTGAGCTTGCGGCCTCACCGGCCGCAACCTGGCTCGATGACATGAACTCGCCCGAGATGTCCGACTTGGCGCGCGAAGCGCTGGCCGGAAGTCCCGACCTGCAGATTGTCGAAGCGCAGTATCGCGCCGCGCGCTGGCGCGCGCGCGGCTCGTTCGGCGGCAATCTGCTGCCGAGCCTTAGCGTTGGTGCGGACGCCTCGCGCAACGAGACCCCAACCGCGACCGACGCGCGCATCCGTACCGACACGGTTTCCTCCAATGTGATCGCAAGTTGGGAAATTGACTTGTGGGGCCGCCTCGCCTCGCGCGCGTTAGCATCCGATCTCAGCGCCGACGCCGCAGAGGAGGATCTGAACGGCGCGCGGCTTTCCATCGCCGGGCAATCGTCGCGCGCCTGGGTCAACCTGATCGAAGCGCAGCAATTGCTGGCGCTGGCGCGGGAGGACCTGGAGACGCGCGAGCGCGCGCTCGATCTCACTCAACGCCGTTATGACGCGGGCATCGCCACCTCGCTGGCGCTGCGCACGGCGCGCAGCCAAGTTGCTTCCGCGCGCGCGTTCGAAGCGCAGGCTCAGGACTCGCTCTTGATCTCGTCGCGCCGGCTTCAAGAAATTATGGGCTTCTATCCTGACGCGACGTCGCGCGAGAAGGACGCACTCCCCGAACTCGCGCCGCTGGCCGCCGCCGGCGCGCCGGCGGATCTGCTCGAACGGCGCCCGGACGTCCTTGCGTCGGAAAACCGCATGCGCGCAGCCGGTTTCCGCATGCACGAAGCGCGCGCGGCCATGCTGCCGCGGCTGACGCTGACCGGAACGGCCGGCAGCTCGGCGCCGGGCCGCGATCTTGGCGCGGTCGACGACAGCGTCAACATGATCTCGAACGTCGTCGCCGGCCTCACCATGCCGATCTTCAACGGCGGCGCGCTGTTCGCCGAATCGCGGGCCAGCGTCGCCGACCGTCGCGCCGCGGCGGCGGACTACGTACGCACGTCGATCGCGGCGTGGCGCGAGGTCGAAGGCGCCATCAGCGCCGACCAAAGCTTTGAGGTTCGCGAACGTCAGTTCGCCATCGCCGCTGAAGAAGCGCGCGAGGCGCAAGCGTTGGCGGAACGTGAATATGCGCGCGGCGTGGCCACGCTGTTCGAGTTGATCGACTCCTATACGCGGCGCATCGACGCCGAGCGCGGCCTCATCACGGCGCGCGCCGCGCGCGTGTCCAACCGCATCACTTACCACGTCGCCGTCGTCGGAGGCGCCCGAACCGCCCGGATCGACGAAGACAGGGAAGCCTCTCGATGAATAAGATGGATATCAACATGACGACCGACACGGCTTCAGAAGAAGAGAAA
>CALBSY010000069.1 GCA_937967725.1 uncultured Alphaproteobacteria bacterium
AAATCCTGTTCGAGGCTCTGCTCGACCCGGCAATCCCGGGCGTCGTGTGCCATGTCGCCTATTTCGACCGCAGCTTTCTCGACCGCATGCGCCAGGGCAATTGGTTCGAGAACCCATCCAATTCCTCGGTCTCCTGCCAGCGTATCGGACCAATCGACTTATCTGGCGTGGAAACATCCCGCGCCGGGCAAGAGATCTTCAATCAGCGCGCCAGCCTGTTTTTCAAGAACGTAGCGCTCCGCCGCATCGTCGACCTGCAGAACCGCTCCTTGGTCTATGTCACGCATTCGCGGGAGATCGTTGAGGGACTGCCGAAGTTCGATATGTCCACCATTGCGCTGACGGAAGCCGAGGTTGCCGCAGCGCGGGCCAATTAGCGCCCATCCATTGGCGCCGTTCATCCGTATCCGCCGATGACACATTTGGAGTTTGAAATGCGTCCCATCCGTTCCGCCCTCGCCGGACTGGCGCTTGGCCTCGCCGCACTGCCGGCTTGGGCCGCGCCGGCGGAAGTCGCCACCGCCATCCCCGGGGCGGCCAAGGTCGGTGAAGCGCGCTACCATTTGCTCGCCATCCCGCTGTTCGACGCCGAGCTCTACACCGGCAATGGCGGCTTCTCTTGGGAGCACCCATTCGCATTGACGCTCACCTATGAGCGCTCAGCCCGGCAGTCGACGCTGCTGAACCGCTCAATTTCCGAGATGACCGGACGCGGCGCAGGCAACGCGCGGGCGCTGGCGCCTTTGCGAGCGCAGCTCGCGCAGTGCTTCCCCAACATCGAACGCGGCGACCGCGTGACCGGGGTAAGCACCGGCCCGAACACGGCGCGCTTCTTCCATAATGGCGTACAGCGCTGTGAGGTCGAGTGGCCGGGCTTTCGCCGCAGCTTCTTCGGCATCTGGCTCGATGGCCGCGACGGCGCGGCCGCGCGGCTGAGCGCGCAATTGCGCGGCGAGGCCTGATGCTCTGATCCGGGCCAGGCGCTGGGCGCCCGGCTGCTACGCCTTCGCTTTCATGCTGACGCCGGGCGGCACGGGCGTACTCTCGGGTACGAAGAAATCCGGCATCAAATCCTTGCTGGGGTCGACGCGATATTTGTCGAAATCGCGTTCGCCCACTTCATAGAGCAGGACGTCGTCGATGAAGAAATTGCCAGTGCATTCACGCGATGGGGCGTTGAAGATCGCGTAGGCGGCATCGGCCATAATCTCGGGCGTGCGGCAATGGCGCATGCCGTCCTCACCCGCCAACGCAAACTCAATGGCGGCCGTGGCGATGCCGGTCCGCGGCCACAGCGCGTTGAAGGAGATGCCCTCGTCGCGGAATTCTTCAGCCATGCCGAGCACGCACATGCTCATGCCGTACTTGGCCATTGTGTAAGCGACGTGATTGCCGAACCAGCGTGGGCTCATGTCGAGCGGCGGCGACAGCATTAGCACGTGGGGATTGGACGCCTGCTTCAGATGCGGGATGCAAGCGCGGCTCACCACAAACGTGCCGCGGGCATTGACTTGGTGCATCAAATCGTAGCGGCGGATGTCGGTGGCGAGTGTGCCCGTCAGCTGAATGGCGGAAGCGTTGTTGACGCAGATATCGATGCCGCCGAACTTGGCCGCCGCCGCCTCCACCGCCGCCTTCACGCTGTCGGGATCGCGTACGTCGACCACCACGGGCAGCGCCTTGCCGCCGGCCTTCTCCACATCTTCGGCGGCGGTAAAGATCGTGCCGGGCAGCTTTTTGTGAGGCTCAGCGGTCTTCGCGGCGATCACAATGTTGGCGCCGTCGCGCGCCGCGCGCAGGCCGATGGCGAGGCCGATTCCCCGGCTTGCGCCGGTGATGAAAAGCGTTTTTCCGGCAAGGCTCATGGGTGTGCTCCCCTGATTTGCGCCGCACCTTAAGCTGTTCCACGCCATGTTCCACTGCCAGGGGTTTTGACGCAGGCGCCGGTGAGAGCCTAAAATAACCCGCCAGAGGGCGTGGAAACCGGGAGAATGCGTATGCGCGCGATTGCGCTGGCGGCCATCATTGGCGGGACGATGCTTGCGGGCGCCGCCGCGGCGGAGACCTGGACGGATCCCGCCGGCCGACTGATTTTTGACAAGCCCCGCGGCTGGCAAGTCGACCCGCAACAAACTTCATCAGGCACAGTCGTTCTGGCCTTTGACGGCTCGCACGATTGCTTCCTCATGGCGACGCCGAATTCCGGCACGTCCAGCGCATCGGCACGGCAGGTCGTTAGTTCGACGACCCAACCGTTCGCCCGAGCGGCGTGGGAAACGACCGCAAATTCGATCACGACTTTGTTTCCCGCCGGCGGCGCGCAAATGACGAATCAAAGCGTGGACTCCAGCGGCGTGTGGCCGATTCAACGTGCCGAGTTTCAGTCATCGGAAGGCAATACCGTGTATGCGGCGATCCAGGGGCGTCCGGGTATCGACCTGATCGGTTTCTGCACCGCCTATTCCGGGAGCGCCGACGTCTTCAACGGCGTGTTTAGGTCGATGGCGCATCCAAACGACGCGAGCTGGGCGTCAAGCCTGCAAGCCGCGCCAGCAGAGGCGGCCCCCGCGCCGGCCCAGTAACATCCCGTCCATCGTGGTTAAGGGAAGGTTGCTGTTCATTAGCGTAAACGCTTGGTTATTCTCGCATTTACGCGCCTTTCACGACGTTGGTTCATCTCAATGAACCATGAACGGGAGAATCCCTGAGCAATCGCTTGCGCCGTTGGCGCTGGCTTTAGGCGCGGGCGTCACCGCGCTGGCGGCGCCGCCTGCCGCGTTGCTGGTGCTGGCGGCGTTGGCCGCACGCGTGCTGATGCGGCGCGAAACGCCGCGCTCCGAATTGACTGCACTGATCGGCCCTGCGTTTGCGGCGCTGATCGTCGGCGCCTTCGTCGGTTTGGCCGGCGCGATCGGCGTCGTGTTCGTATGGCGTGTGTTCAGCGACGTGCGCTGGAGCACGCGCGAGGCGCAGCGTTTGGCGATGGCGGCCGGGCGCCCGGCGGAAGCATCATGGAAAGCGCTGGCGCATGCGTGGCTGACGCCGCTCTACGGCGTGACGCTCGTCGCCTACACCGCGCCGCACATGGTGGCCGGCTTGCCGCTCGATCTGCCGCATGTGCCGATGTTCGTACCGCTGGCAATTGGCGTGGTCGCGGCCGGCGCCTTCTTCGACTGGGGTCTGCGCCGCGCAGCGGACTGGCGGCTCGGCGAATTGGCCGCCGCGCCGGCGGCGCACCTGATAGCGCACCATGCGTTGTTCCTGCTCGCCTTCGGCCTGACTTTGGATGTCTCGTCGGGCATCGTCGCGCTGATCGCGTGGCGCTTAGCGCACGCCGCGCCGATTAAACTGCCTCAAGTCAGCTTCACCGCGGTCCCGTAAGCCAGCACTTCGGTCGCCTGGCCCTGCCCGGCGTCGGTGGTCTCGAAGCGCACGCCGACCACGGCGTCCGCGCCCAGCGCCTGGGCCTGCGCGGTCATGCGGTCGAGCGCCTGCTCGCGGCTTTCGGCCAGCAGCTTGGTGTATTCATGCACTTCGCCACCCACGACCATGCGAATGCTGGCGACGATGTCGCGGCCAATGAAGCGTGACCGCACGACATTGCCGCGCACGAGACCAAGGTGCTGCGCGATGGTGCGCCCGGGCACGTCAAAGGTGGTTGATACGATCATGCCCCGCTCCTCAGGAATCAGCGCTCGACGTCACGATAGCGCTTTTCGCTGGCTTCGCCGCGTTGGTCAGCGATGACCTGGATCACCATCCACACGCCGCCGACCAGCATCAGCACGAAGCCGCTCACGGTGAGCAGCACCAGAGCGATCGCCGCGATGATGCTGCCGACGATCAGAGCCGGATCGCCGCCGGTCAGCGCCGCCGCGACGACGCCGCCGACGCCTAAGAACCACGCAAGGGCCGCCAGCCCCGCGCCGAGGCAGAAGCAAAGAATGGCGTTGGTGGTGCGCCGTTCGGGGTTGGGCGCGTCAGACGGCGACATAGCGCATCACTCCATCTTCCCCTAACTCGCGCCGCGCCAAGCCGCGGCCGATCAGGCAATTGACGTGGGCGATGGACTCGCCGGTCGCCATCCCGATCAGGTCCGAACCGATCTTGCGCGCGAACAACGCGACGAACAGGTCAACCGCCCGCTTCGGCCCCTGCTTCAAGCGATGCAGCACGCGCGCCAGCGCCTTCTCATGCCCCTCGACCAACGCATCGAGGCGCTCGTGCAGGCCCATGAACGGCTCGTTGTGGGACGGCAGCACCAGCACGTCGTTGGGGACGGCGGTGCGCAGCTTCTTGCACGAGGCGATCCAATCGCTCAGCGGATCGCCTTCCGGTTCGGTTGGAAAAACCGACACGTTCGATGAAATGCGCGGCAGCACCTGGTCGCCGGAGATGAAGAGCTTCAGCTCCTCCTGCCACAGGCAGACATGCTCGGGGCAATGGCCGTTGCCGGTGATGACCCGCCAGGGCCGGCCGCCGATCTCGATCACGTCGCCGTCGGAAATGCGCTTGTACGCATCCGGCACGCGCGAGACGGCTTTGCCGAAGCCGCCGAAGCGGATCTTGTAGCTGTCGAGCGCATCTTCGTCCCAACCCGCGGCGCGATAGAAGGCGACGCCTTCCTCCGGCGCCTCGCGGCCGGTGTCGGCCACCAGCACGCGCCCGGTGATGTATTCGAGCCGGCTCATCCAAAGCGTCGCGCCGAACTTGCGGCAAATCCAACCGGCGAGGCCCATGTGATCGGGATGCATGTGCGTGCAGATGACGCGTGTGACCGGCTTGCCTTGCAGCGTCTCATCAAAAATCTTGCGCCAGTACTCGCGCGATTGCTCGAGCGCGATGCCGGTGTCGACGACAGTCCAGCCATCGCCATCTTCAATCAGCCAAAGATTGATTGCTTGCAGCACGAACGGCAGCGGCATGCGGACCCAATGCACGCCCGGCGCGATCTCGCGCGCGACGCCCGCCTCCGGCGGATCGCCAAGCGGATACACAAGCTGCGGCTTGGGCCGGGCTTCCGCTACGTCTTTATCTTCAACGCCATCC
>CALBSY010000070.1 GCA_937967725.1 uncultured Alphaproteobacteria bacterium
TGGCTTGCGGCGACCGAACAAACCGCCGACGGCGCGCCGTTCGAGCGTATTGGCGTCGTGCAAGGCCCAAGTACTCGACGCTTACGCATTCGCGTAGACATTCCCAATGCGCTGGGCAACGAGCCCGATCCGGAAGTGCGCGCCGCTGTCGAATCCGCCGCAGCGCTTTGCCGGTCGCTCGGACATGACGTGCGCGACGGACGCCCGGCGCTCGACGGTCAACAATTTTCCGCCGACTTCATTCTGCTCTGGGCCGCCGGCGCCGATGAAGTGGTGCAACTCGTGCGCAGTCAGGCTGCCGATGCGCCGTTGGATCAATTACTTGAACCGCTGACGCTGGAGCTCTCGGCGCACTATCAGCAGCAGGGCCCAGCGGCGCTTGAACAAGCGATCGGGCGGCTGCGGCACGTCGAGGCGCAATACGCGGCATTCTTCATGGACGCGGACGTCTATCTCACGCCAGTGCTGGCCAAACCGCCGGTTCCGCTCGGCGAGATCGACGGCGCCAAGGGCATGGCCGCCTTCGCCACGCTCTCGGATTATGTCGGCTACACGCCGCTTCAGAACGTCGCCGGCGCTCCCGCAATCAGTCTCCCGCTGGCATGGTCGGCGGGCGGGCTTCCGATCGGGGCGCATTTCGCTGCCGCGAAAGGACAGGAGCGGATGCTGCGGGAAGTTGCTTATGAATTGGCACAGGCCCGGCCGTGGGCGTCCCGCCGCCCGCCGGTGAATGCAGGCTGAAAACGTGTTCCACACTCCCGCCCCGTTTTGGCGCTACCGCGAGCCCATGAATTTCCGCGCCCTCGCCTGCGCACTTCTGTTCGCCGCGGCTACGGCCGGGCCAGCCTTAGCGCAGCCCGAAGAACAAGCGCCCGTGCGCGGCGAAGAATGGTACCGCGGCCAGCTTATCGAACTGGCCGAGGTGCTCGGCGGGTCGCACTATTTGCGCATTCTGTGCGACGGCCGCGGGGACCAGCGCTGGCGCGATTACATGCGCGGCGTCATTCAGCGCGAACCGCAGTACAACGCCGTGTTGGTCGAAGGCTTCAACCGCGGCTACCGCAACGAAGAGGCGCGTTTCCCGGTGTGCGATCAAACCACGCGGCAAATGGAGGCCGAGTTGCGCGCACGCGGGCTTCGCGTTGCTCAAGGGCTGAGCGCCCGGCACGCGAACTAGCATGAGTGACGCTCCCGAAAAGAAAGCGCGCGCGCTCGCGTTGATTCTCGATGCCTGGGACCGCGCTTTGAGCGAAGGCGCTGACGACGAAGTGGTTGCGTCGGTGGCGATCTATGCCGCGTTGGCCGATATGGTCGACCGCTACGGCGAGGACGCGGTGGCGGACTTCTGCGCGACGCTGCCCGAACGCGTGCGCCGCGGCGAATTCACCCTGCGCGCCAACGAACCCTAGCGCGTCGCCCACACCTGTTCGAGCCAGGCGCGTTCGGGCGCGTCCTTTTCCTCCGCGCCGACGCGAGCGAGATAGAGATGCCGTGCGATCTCGGCCTGCCGCTCGATGTTGAAGTGCGCCAGTTTTGCGCGGGGCTTTGGCGCGTATTTGTAAGCGCCCTTGCCGAGCGCGCCGAGTTTGGCCGCGGCCAACAATGTTCCGCACTGCGCCTGCCAGACGTGCATCAACTCATGCACGAACCAGCCTTGCTCGTGCGTCGACGCCTGGGCGAAATCGCGCGCCGCACGCCATTTCGAAAAGACAATGGTGCGCCCCAGCGGCACCATGGCGCCGAAGCCCAACGGACGCGATTGATAAATCCGCACTCGCGGCCAATCGATCTCATCGCTAAACACGACGCGGCCAAGCGCGATCTCGCCTTCGGTAAGGCGGCGCCGTTCGCCGGGCCGCATCAGGTGCGCACTCTTCGCCATGAAGGCGATCTTGCCGTATCGGCAGCGCGATGAAAACGCACCGCGACATGGGCGGCGAAACTGCCTAACCTCGCATCTATGGACGCGCCGTTCGAAGTCGTAGTCGGCCGCATCGAAACTCTGGATGTCGATGCCGTGGTCAACGCCGCCAACCGGCAACTCGCGCCCGGTTCCGGCGTCGATGGCGCCTTGCGCGCCGCGGCCGGGCCAGAACTCACCGCCCACACCGCGCGCCTGCCGAGCATCGATGTCGGCGAGGCAGTGATTACGCCGGGCTTCAAGCTGCCCGCGCGTTTTGTAATTCATGTCGCGGCGCCGATCTGGATCGCGCCGGGGCCAGAGGGCGAGAAAGTCGCCGGCTTGGCCAAGTGCTACATGTCGGCGATCAAGATGGCCGGTTCGCGGAAGTTCAAGTCGATCGCCTTTCCCGCGCTTGGCACCGGCAATTTCGGCTGGCCGCGCGGCTTTGCCTGCGCCATCGCGATTGCGTCCTGCGAACGGGCGCTCGAGAACGCCAGGGGTCTGAAGCGCGTCGTGTTCTGCTGCTTTACTGAAGACGACGCGGCGCTCTACCGCGCCGGACTCGCGGACAACAAAGACAAAACCAATTAGAGCGCTTCGAGAAAACGCATCGGCATGCCGGCGCCTGAAGTGACGAGTTCGCCATCACGCATGACGATCTGGCCGCGGATGATCGTGGCCATCGGCCAGCCTTTCGCCTCGAACCCGTCGAACGGCGTCCAGCCCGCGCGCGTGGCCTGATCCTGCGAGCGGATGACGCGGCGCGCTTTCATGTCAACCAAGGTGAGATCAGCATCGTAGCCGAGCGCGATGCGGCCTTTCTCGGCAATCCCGAAGACGCGTTGTGGGCCGTGCGAAGCAAGATCCACAAACCGCGCCAGGCTCAAGCGGCCTTCGTTGACGTGTGTAAGCATGACGGGGACCAGCGTCTGCACGCCGGGCATGCCGGAAGGCGATTTCGGATACGGTTGCTCTTTCTCCTCGCGCGTATGCGGCGCATGGTCCGTGGCGATGATATCCACCACGCCCTGCGCGATGCCGAGCGACCAAAGCGCTGCCTGATCCTTGGCATAGCGGATCGGCGGATTCATCTGCGCAAAACCCTTGAGGCGTTCGTACACTTCCGGCGCTTTGAAGGTGAGGAATTGCGGCAGCGTCTCGACCGTCGCCACGTCCTTGGCGGTGGCGAGGAACTCCATCTCGATGCCGGATGAAACATGCAACACATGCACACGCTTGCGGTGTTTGCGGGCCGCGGCGACGAGACGCTGTACGGCGATCAGGCCCGCCTGATCGTCGCGCACTTCGGCGTGACTGCTCCAATCGCCTTCGCGCGCCAACTTTTTCCGTTCGTTGAGCCGCGCTTCGTCTTCGGCGTGAAAAGCGCCGCGGCGATTGATGTTTCTTACCACCCGGTCGAGTCCGTCATCGTCGCCGACCAGTAGCGTGCCGGTGGATGAACCCATGAACGTCTTAACGCCGCACACGCCCGGCAAGCGCTCGAGTTCGCCCAACTGATCGGCGTTCTCGTCGGTGGCGCCGACATAAAATGCATGATCGACGTGAGCGCGGCCCTTGGCGCGCGCGAACTTGTCGGCAATCGCCTCCGCGTTGGTGGTCGGCGGAGCGGTGTTGGGCATTTCAAATATGGCGGTGACGCCGCCAAGCGCCGCCCCGCGCATGCCGGTCTCGAGATCTTCCTTGTGTTCGTTGCCGGGCTCGCGAAAATGCACCTGGGTGTCTATCTCGCTCGGCAGAACGTGCAATCCGCGCGCGTCGAATTCCTGATCGGCGGTGAGGGGGCCGAGATTGCCGATCGCGGCGATCTTGCCGGCCGCGATGCCGACATCGCCGACGCCTTCGCCGGCGTGATTGACGATGGTCCCGCCGCGCACGATGAGGTCGAACGTATTCATCTCAAACCTCCAACATACAACAAATCAAACACAACCACTTCCACTACA
>CALBSY010000071.1 GCA_937967725.1 uncultured Alphaproteobacteria bacterium
CCGCGGCCGCTTCTCCGAGCTCTCGTTTCGTCCGCAACGCGACGCGCCGTTGAAGAGTCTGCGCAAACTCCTCGCACGCTCAGCGCTTAAACTTCCGCCTAATCTACCGCCCATGGCCGCAGGCCTATTCGGCTATCTCGGCTATGACATGGTGCGGTTGGTGGAACGCCTGCCCGACAAGGCTCCCGATCCGATCGGCGCGCCCGAGGCCCTGCTCTTACGCCCAACGGTGATCCTTATCTTCGACAACGTGACCAGTGAGATCACGCTCGTGACGCCCGCGCGAGCGCACGCACGACAAACCGCGGTGCAAGCCTATGAAGCGGCCCGTCAGCGCCTGGACCGCGTCCTGCGCGCGCTCGAGCGGCCGTTGCGCCGGCCGCCGGCACCGGCGCCGCCAGCGCCGCAGCCAGAGCCAGTGTCGAACACGTCGCCGCACTCCTATCGCTCTCTCGTGCAGAGGTGCAGAGACTACTGCCGCGCCGGGGACATCTTTCAGGTCGTGCCCAGCCAGCGGTTTTCGGCGCCGTTCGCGCTCGCACCCTTCACGCTCTATCGAGCACTGCGCCGGCTCAATCCCTCGCCATTCCTATTCTATCTGAATTTCGCCGACCTCGCGATTGTTGGCTCAAGCCCCGAAATCCTCGTGCGCAAACGCGGTGACGCCATCACCATACGTCCTATCGCCGGCACGCGCCCACGGGGCGCCACTCCAGCGGCGGACTTGGCGCTTGAAAAAGAACTCCTCGCCGATCCGAAGGAACGCGCCGAGCATTTGATGCTCGTCGATCTCGCACGCAACGATCTCGGCCGCGTCGCACGACGCGGCGCGCCGCCTGGTCACGACGCGTCGGCGGCGGGCGCCGGCTCGGCCAATGTGCGCGTCACCGAGTCCTTTACCATCGAACGATACAGCCATGTGATGCACATCGTCTCCAACGTGGAAGGCGATCTGGCCGACGGCCTGACAGCGCTCGATGCGTTGCTGGCTGGTTTCCCGCATGGAACCGTGACCGGCGCGCCGAAGGTGCGCGCTATGGAAATCATCAACGAAGTCGAGCAGCACAAGCGCGGCATCTATGCCGGCGGAATCGGCTATTTCGGCGCCGGCGGGGATATGGACACATGTATCGCGCTACGCACGGGCGTCATCAAAGATGGAATTCTGCACGTCCAAGCCGGTGGCGGCGTTGTGCTCGACAGCGATCCCGACGCGGAACTGCAAGAAACCCAACATAAGTCGCGCGCCTTGTTTCGCGCGGCGGCGGAAGCGTGGCGATACGCTTAGTCACGGCTGCGTGATTTACAGCCATTTAAGGTCCCGCTTGCGGACCCAATTCCAGTTCATGCGTTGAACACCACGTCAGCTGCAGCCGGCCGCCTGCCGGCGATGAATCATGGAGACTTCAATGAAGAACATTTTCCTCGCCACCGCGGCGACAGCCGCCCTCGCGCTGGCCGCACCCGCGTCTGCGCAAGTCGTCGGCGATGTGCAAGGCACCGTACAAGGGAGCGTACAGGGTTCAGTGAACACCGACCCGCTGGCCAATCAGGTCGACGAGATGACCGACGGTGTGGAGAGCCAGGTCGATGAAACCACTGATCAAGCCGAGGACGCTGCGGAGTCGCGCAACGTAACCGGTTCAGTCAGCGGTCAAACGAGCGTCGACGCTGGTCCTGTCGATGCCGACAGCGAAGCCTCCGCGCAAGCCTCGGTAACGACCCCAGACGCCAGCGGCGCCGTGGGCGCGGCCGGCGATGTGGCCGACAGCGCGGCAGCGACCGCCAACAACACCGCGGATAACGCGATGGAAGGTGCGCGCGTTAGCGGCGAAGCCGGCGCCGACGCTACGATGAGCGCCGACAACAACTCCGCTCAAGGCAGCGCCTCAAGCCAGGCAACGGCCGAAGCGCGCCTGCCCGCCACCGTTCAGCAAGAAGTCGCCGATGGTGATTACACTACGGACGATCTCAATCGCGCTCAGCTCGCGGCGCTGATGAACAACCCGGGTTAAGGCAACCCGGCCATCGGTCAGGAAGGCGGCGGAGCCAGGCTCCGCCGCCTTTCGTATGAATCTCGTTTGCGGTGGCGTGTTTTCCGCTAAGCTGCGGCGCGATGAGCATGAGGCAGCTCCCCGTTTCCCGATGGCGCGCGTGACGACGCATTGAGTTCGTACGTCCGTCACCAAAGGGGGCCGCTCCATGATCCTGGTCATCGATAATTACGATAGTTTCGTCTACAACCTCGTTCACTACGTTGAAGACTTCGGCGTCCGCACGGAGGTCTATCGCAACGATGCACTAAGCGCTGAGGAGGCCCTGAAACGCAGGCCACGCGCTGTGATCCTTTCGCCTGGCCCCCGCACGCCGAAGGACGCCGGCATCTGCCTCGATTTTTTGCGCGTCGCGCCCGACACACTGCCGATCCTCGGCGTATGCCTTGGCCACCAGGCGATGGGCCAGGCCTTCGGCGGCGAGGTCGTCACCGCGCGAGAGATCATGCACGGGAAGCTCTCCGACGTTCGCCACGCCGGGCGCGGCCTATTTCGCGGTCTTCCCTCCCCCTTCAAGGCGACCCGCTACCACTCGCTGGCGGTGCGTCGTGAGACATTTCCCGATACGCTGACCATAGACGCCGAAACCGACGACGGGGAAGTGATGGGGTTGTCCCATCGGTCGCGCCCCATATTCGGCGTGCAATTTCATCCTGAGTCGATCGCCTCCGAACACGGCCACATGATCGTCGGCAACTTCCTGCAAGCGGCGGGATTGCGATGAGCTTGGCCAGCCTCAACGACAAGCTGCAGAAGTCCGACCTCGCGGCGGACGAGATCGACGCGGCGTTCGCTGAAATCATGGACGGTCGCGCGCTGCACGAAGAGATCAAGCGTTTCCTTGCGCTCACGATGCCGCGCATGGCTGATCCCAACTGGATCGCGGGCGGCGCGCGCAGCTTGCGCGCCCGCATGGTGCGTGTCAGGGCGCCGGCGGGCGCGATCGACGTGTGCGGCACCGGCGGCGACGGCGCGCATACATTGAACATTTCCACGGCGGTGGCCTTCGTCGTCGCCGGCTGCGGCGTGCCGGTCGCGAAACATGGCAACCGGGCGATGAGTTCGAAGTCTGGCGCGGCGGACGTGCTGGAAGCGCTCGGCGTGAAACTCACCGCGGACGTCACTACGCTGGAGCGCTGCCTACGCGAGGCCGGCGTCGCATTTCTATTCGCGCAAAACCACCATCCTGCGATGCGCCATGTCGCACTAGCACGCCGTGAACTTGGCACGCGTACCATTTTCAACTTGCTCGGGCCGCTTTCAAACCCGGCCGGCGTGAAACGGCAGCTCGTCGGCGTTTTCAGCACCGACTTTCTTGAACCGGTCGCCCAAGCGCTCAACAACCTCGGCTGCGAGAAGGCCTGGGTCGTGCATGGCTCGGGCGGCTTGGACG
>CALBSY010000072.1 GCA_937967725.1 uncultured Alphaproteobacteria bacterium
TGCGCGTTGGCGGCCATGATCACGGGCCTCGTATTGCGGCAGAGAGCGAAGGCGTCATGAAAATCGAAGCCGCGCCACGAATCCTGGCGGTCGCCGCGCTCTGCGTCGTCTCGTTGATCGGCCTCGTGACTTACGAATGGACGGCGCGGGAAAGCGGACAAGAAATACTGCTGCCGATGGAAGCGATCGATCCGCGCGCCATCCTCAGCGGTCATTACGTCCAGATCAATCTGACCCGCCGGCTCGATGGCGCCGAGCAGTGTCCGCCCGGCGGCGAAGATTCAAAATGGGTGGCGCTGCGTCCAGGAGGCGATACCTACCAGCTTGCCGGCGGCGCGGCCTCGCGCGACGGTGCTCAGCAACTTGGCGCGCTGCCGGTCAAGGGCTCGTTCACATGTGCAGCGCCCACAATTATCGAGGGCGCCGAACCCCTGCCCGGCTGGGTGCGTCTCGATCTCGGCATCGACCGCTTTCACATCAATCAAACCGATGCTTTGCGCATCGAACGCGTCTTGGGCGAACAGCGCGTCGGCGAAGCGCGGGCATTCGCCATCGTATCTGTCGCGCGCGACGGCCGTGCGCGCTTAAAGGGCGTGATCGAGCCGCGGCTGGAAGCCGACGGCGCGGTCACCGTGGACATGGGACCGGCCAACCTGGACTGGCGGGAGATCCCGCTGGCCGAGGCCTGCGATACGCTCGACGTGCCGCTCACGGTCGGCCCGCTGTCGCGGCCGACGGCCGTGCGCGCTTAATGGGCTTGATCGTTGACGGTGAACGTCTCGAGTTGAGTTGGCTCTAGCTAGCCCCAAGGCCCGCGCGGTTTCGGCGCAAGAATAGCGTACGCGAACGCGCCGCCAACAAAGCCGCCGAGATGTCCCTCCCAAGCAATCGGAAATACGCCCGCCTCCGCTGCAACCCCCATCAGCACGACGTTAAGGAAAAAGATCATGACAAGCGGCCCGCGCAATCGCGGATCGGTAAACGCATCGCGCCAGCTGCGGCCGACCGACATGAAATACGCGCTGAATACGCCGCACACGCCGCCGGAGGCGCCGATCGCGGCCTGATCGCTGTTCCAGTTAAGCACGACGAAGGCGATCCCACCCAATACAGCGCCAGAAAAGAACACCGTTAAGAAGCGCCACCAACCGAGTTTCATCGCCGGCTGACGCCCCAGCATGAAGAAGAAGAACGCGTTGATCGCCGCATGCCACCACGCCAAGTGGAGGAACGCATGACCAAAGAGTGGAACCGCGGCCTCGTACCAGTGCGTGAAACGAGCGGGATTTTCCGGATTGAACCGGGACGGAATGACCGCGAACGCTGCATCAATCGCGTTTTGCTGCGGCAGCGGCGTCAGCACGAAGGCGCCATAAGTGAGCACCATCGCGGCGGCGAGCAGCCACACGATCCATGGTGTCGGCGGTCGATACTCGTCTGATTCCACGGCATGAGCTCCGATAGGTTAATCCGCGCGCATTGCGCCATATGGTGCGCGATGCAGCGCTAACCAACGCGCCCTCGCCAGAACGGCTGGCACGGGCGTTGCTTTCTCGCTCCGCAGACGATTTTTCCGCGGAGCACGATCGTGCGCACATTCATCCTTATCAGCGCAGCGGCGCTGTTTACGACTCCTGCTTTCGCCGATCCGATTCCCAACGGAGCGAGCGACGTAGAGCGCCCGTTTGGCATGGGCTGGGAGAGCTTCAGCACGCCGATCAATCCGTCAACGCGCGACGCCAACGGCAACCGTACCATCGTAAACGGGCGCATGGAGATCGAAGGCACGCTTTCAGGCGGCTTGATGGACGGCTTCGCCTCTGGCCTCGGAACGGCGCAAGCCATCGGCAACCAACTCAACGTGGTCACTCAAGGCAATTACAACACGGTGATCATCGACTCGACCCAAATCAATAACGGCGACATCAGCGCCGACGTGAATGGAGGCAATTGATGCGCGCGCTGAAATCTCTCGCCGTGCTCGCCGCGACGACCGCGCTCACCGCGTGCGTCACGCCGTACGCCGGCAACGACGGCATGTACGCGCTGCCCATCGGCGACGCGCCGGTCACCGCCAATCCGACCGCGTACTCTCCGGCGCTTGACTGCCTAGCCGCGTATGGCCGGTCCAACCAGCTCGCCGCGCCGCGCATCGCCGTCGGCCGCATTCTCGACTACACCGGCTCGGTCTCGGAAGAAGGCGGACGCCGCATCACGCAAGGCGCTTCGCTGATGGCGATGTCGGCATTCAACAAGGCGGGCGCCCGCCTGGTCGAACGCTTCGACACTTCGGTTACCGAACTCGAATTGCGGTACGCTAACAACCGTCTGATCGGCCAGGAAGGCGACGAGAACGTGCGCCGCATCTATGCCGGTCAGATGCCCGGCTCCGATTTTTACTTCGTCGGCGGCATCACCGAACTCAACTACAATATCCGCTCCATGGGCGTCGACGCTCAGGGCGGTCACACCGATGCCCGCAACGGCGTGGGTAATATCGGCGCGCGCCTCTATGTGATGAATATCGCGCTCGATTTCCGCTTGATCGACACGCGCACGCTGGAAGTCGTTGACGTGATTTCCTACCAAAAGCAGATCATCGGCCGCGAACTGCGCGCCGGCGTGTTCTCCTTCTTCGACGATACCATTATCGACATCGCTGCCGGCGAACGCGCGCTTGAGCCTGTGCAGCTGGCCGTGCGTGCGGGCGTGGAACGCGCGGTTGTGGAGGTGATGAGCAATTTCTATCGCGTGTCCGACAGTTCGGTGTGCCAAGCCGAACTCCACGCCGAAGGCGATCCGATGGGCCCAGGCCGGGCCTCTGGCGGCGCGTCGCAAAGCACCGCTTCGGCCGCCATCGAACAGGCTCAGCAGAGCCCCGACGCCTGGCACGCCCGCCGCGACGACAACATCACCGGCATTCGCGGCCGCACCTGAGCCGCAACGGAGCAGCCCTCATGCGCGCCGCCCTTTTCCTCACCGCCGCCTTGATTGCTGCGCCCGCGGCGTACGCGCAGTCGAACACGCAGTATCAAAGCGGCGACGCCACCGCCGTTACTGAAGTAGAAATCGGCGAAGCAGAACATGCCGCAGCGACAGCAGTCGCCAGCGGCAACGTCGTCAGCGTGGAGGCGGATGACGCGTTCGCGACGATGCACAACGACCAACACATGGACGGCGACGCCACAGCTACCGCTGACGCTACAGTTTGGCATGCGAACGGCAACGTGGCGGCTTCCTCGGCGGCTGTCGGCAACGGCGGCACGGCGGAACTCAGCAATAGCGATGTCGAGATCGATTCGACGCAGCTCGCGCATGGCGATAGCCGCGCTGTGACCAGATTCACCGGCGGCGACGCCGAAAATGCCGCCACCTCTGCATCCGCCAGCGGCAACGTGG
>CALBSY010000073.1 GCA_937967725.1 uncultured Alphaproteobacteria bacterium
CGCCAGAAACGTCCGGCGACGCGCCGGCTGAAATTGCGCCGGTGCAAACCGCAGCGCGCGCATCCGAAACCGCGCCTGAGCCGGAAACGCCCGCCGCCCCGCAAGCGCCGGCGTGCTTCAGTCTCTACGTCACCGCCGATCGCGAAGACGCCAACGGGCACAATTGGGACGTCGGCCCTGCCGCCTTGTCGGCCACGCGGCCGGACATGATCGTCACCAGCGCTTCGCACGGCGATGTTCGCCTAGCGTGTGAAAATTCGTTCCAGTGTAATGGCGGCGACTTCGCCAATGCCGCCGGCCGCGACAGCGTCACCCTGCTCATCATGGATGAGGACATCGACGCTAACGACCTGATGGGGCAGGGCAATTGCGCCATCCCCTCCAACGCGTGCCGCCTCGGCGGCGTCCGCGTCGACGTGCGCGCCTGCTGAGGGTGGGCGGGTCGGGGAACCCTTCGACGCGCCGGAAATTGTACCGGCGGTGCGGTGCGATCCTGCCGCCGCTTGGGATGGGGCCGCATGGCCGCTGGGGAACCAATGAAAGTCGTCAATCTCGCTGAAGAACGTCAGCACCGCTCTAGCCGCGATGAAAGCGCGCGCGCGCCCAGCCCGCTCGCCGGCTTGAGCGTGCTTGTCGTGGAAGACGAAGCGGTGGTGGCCGAGGCTGCAATCATGATGCTCGAGGACGCAGGCGCGCAGCCGATCGGTCCCTGCGCGAGCGTGTCGGCAGCGCTCGCCGCGCTTGAGACGCACCAAATCGATCTCGCGCTGCTGGATGTCGATCTCAAGGGCATGCGCAGCAACGCCGTCGCGCAGGCGCTGTCGGAGCGCGGCATTCCCTACGTGGCCGCCACCGGCCACACAATCGCGGCTGCGATGGCGGGTGCGCCCGTGATCGTCAACAAACCGTATGCGCCGGCGCAGCTGCAAGCCGCGCTGGAAAGCGCCATCGCGCGCTAATTCGAAGCCTGCGCCTGGACGGTCAGCTCCATCGTAGTCGAGCCAAGCCGCACGCGGCCGCCGCTGGCTTCGATGGCGGTGAGCACCGCGCGGGAGATTCGATCCTTCGCGCCGCGGCGCTGGCGATAGTTCACGATAAAGCGCGCCGACAACTCGACCCAATTGTCGGTGAGCTTCACCGTGGCGAACGGCTCAAGCCGCGCATCCTCGATGCGATACTTACGCACGAGGCTCGCCCATTCCGCCTTCGATGCGGCGCCGACTTCGCCCATCTCGGCCTTGATAGCGTCGAGCACAATGCGCTCGGCTAGTTCAACATCAGAACCGTAGCGTACGGGTAGGGTGATCTCGTCCCACAGGAAGTGGAAGTCGGCGGAATAATTGAACACAGGCTCCTTGAACACGAACGAATTGGCGATACGGACGATGCGCCCGGAATAATTGTCGCCCATCACCCATTCGCCGAGCTCCATCAGCGTCGTGCGCAACACGCCGATCTCGATGACGTCGCCCTTGATGCCGCCGAGCATCACGCGGTCGCCGGTGCGATAGAAGCCGCCGCCCAGCACGGCCATCCACCCGGCGACTGACGCGATCACTTCCTGGAGTGCGAACGCCACGCCCGCGCCGGCGACGCCGAGAAACACGCCAAACTGTCCCCAGTTTGATCCGATCGCACTTATGGCGATTACGGCCGCGATTGCGAATGTGAGGAAGCGGATGAGCTTGCGCGCGCCGTGCCGGCGCTCGGGATCGTTGATGCGCCGCGCCGAAAGCGCGATCAGCCACGCGGATACGGCAAACAACAGCACGATCGCTGCGCCGGCGACCACCCAGCGCGACGTCGCAATTTCAATTAGCGCGCCAGCGTCGAACTCCACGCTGGTTAAGGTAGCCCGCGCCGCAAGTAAGGCAAATTAGAAGCGGCGGCTGATGCCGCGCCGGCGGCGGCGGCGATCATCGTCATCGTCGCCTTCGTCAGCCAATTGGACGACCGGCGGCAAGGTGTTGAACGCCTCAAACACCAACGAGGTCGTGTAGCTCTGGATCTGCGCTTCCGCGCCCGGCGCCGCGGCGGCGCGGTGGCGGGCGACGACAATGTACTGTCCGGGTTCGTCGAGCGTCAGCGTTGCATTGCCGTTGGCGTCGGTTGCAAAGTAGCGGTCGAGATCCGTTTCCGGCTCGCCCGCCTTATAAAGAACGAGCGCGGCATTCGCGAACGGTGCGCCGTCGAACTGCGCATTCACCTGGAAACCCTGAGCGACCAGCACCTGGTTCGGGTGCGTGATCGGCCGCAGCGCGAGGCGGCCAACCGTGCGATCGACGGCTTGCCGCGACGGCGCGCCAAGCGTCACGTACACGTCGGCGACGGTCACCGTCTGCAGCGTCTGCGTTTGCGCGTCCTCAGGCGGCGTCTCGCTTTCGCCCAGCTCGCGCCAAGTGCCGTCAACGCCGACCATGGTCGCCACACGGCCAAGCCGCTCACCTGTCGTGAATCTGTACGTGCCTTCGTCGTACAATTGCGATGCGAGCCGCGTCGATTGACCGGCCACTTCGACGCGGCTGTAGAAGCCGTCGGACCCATCCGGATTGACGACGGCGAACTCTGCGCCAACGGCGAGCGCCGGCGTAAAGAATGTCGTTGCGTAG
>CALBSY010000074.1 GCA_937967725.1 uncultured Alphaproteobacteria bacterium
CGCTGACCGCTCTCAACTTATCCATGTCGCGCCCGGCCATGGCCCAACGCACTTCGCCTTCCGCACCGTAAACCCGGAGCAGATGCTCGGCGACCAACCGGCCCGTAAAGCCGGTCGCGCCATAAACCACAACGTTGAATTCTTGTGCGCTCACGCCGCCCTCCGTCCGGTCCTCTAGCACGCGGCTTCGGTGGAGGGGAGCCATTCGCGTTTGCGCTCACCCTCCTCAGTGCAAAGTGCTCTAGTGCGCCGGACTCATGCCGCCTCTCGCTATCGCTGCCGCGCTGACATCGGCGCTGATCCACGCCAGCTGGAACGCCGCGTTGAAGGGCGGGACCGACCGCATCACCGATTCCTTTTTGGTGGACGTAGGCGGGCTGGCGGTCGGCGGCGCGCTGCTCGTGTGGCTGGGACCATTGCCGTACGAGGCGTTGCCGTATCTCGCGCTCTCGGTCGCGATTCATCTCGCCTATTGGTTCACGCTGTTCAAAGGCTACGACACTGGCGACCTCAGTCACGTCTACACGCTTTCGCGTGGAACGGCGCCGATGCTGGTCGCCGTGGGGGCGGCGCTGACGGTGGGCGAGATTCCGCCCACACTCAAGATGATCGGCATCGCGCTGGTGTCGGCCGGCGTGATCTGCGTCGGCGCCAGCCCCAACGCGCCGTTGCGCGCGACACTCTGGGCGTTCGCGATCGGCTTGTGCATCTCCGGCTATTCGCTCAACGATGCCTTGGGTGCGCGCGTCGGCGGCAACGCGGTGCAGTATCTCGGTTGGACCACGTTCCTCATGTCGATCCCGATGATCGGATTTGCCCTATGGCGGCGCGGCGCACGGCGTTTGTTGCGCGACGCGCGGGTTGCGCCGTGGCGCGGCATCGCCATCGGCGTGATCAGCTTCGCCGGCTACGGCCTCGTGCTGTGGGCGCAGACGTTCGCCCCGATCGCGCAGGTCACGGCTTTGCGCGAGACCTCGGTCGTGTTCGGCGCGCTGATCGCGTTCCTATTTCTGCGTGAACGGCTCGGCGTGCGGCGTTGGATCGGGGCGATGATCGTGGCGGGCGGCGCTGGCTTGATTGCGTTTGCTTGAGTAGATTGCGCCATGGCCGAGCATCACATCATCCGCATCGACGACGCGAAAGCCCTAGTTCAGGTCGGCGTGCCGGAACCTGAGCGCGCCGCGCCGCAAGAGGTGCGTATCTCAGTGGCGTTGGCGCTGGACGAACCGCCCGACTATGTGCGCTACGATCGCATTGGGGCGACAGTCGATTACGACCGCATCCTGCACTTCATCCGCGACGATCTCGGCGCCCCGGCGCACTTGATCGAAACGCTGGCCGACCGCGTGGCGGGGCATTGCTTGTCGCTCTCCGAGCGCGCGCGTTGGGTGGAAGTGACGGTGAAGAAGCCGTCGGTGCTGTCTGGAGACGGCGTCGTCGCCGTGACGATCAGGAGGGAGCGGCCATGAGCTGGGCGTTGGTCACTGGCGGGGCGCAGCGGCTGGGCAAGGCCGTGGCGATCGAACTGGCGCGCAACGGGTGGGGGGTCGTCGTGCACTATCGCCGCTCAGCGCCCGAGTCGACGACGTCGGAAATTGTCAACGCCGGCGGCGCCGCAGTGACGGTCGGCGCCGATCTCAACGATGCGCGCGAGCGCGACGAATTGGTTTCGCGCGCGATCGAGGCCGCCGGCGCGCGGTTGACCGCCCTGGTCAATTGCGCCGCCATCTTCGAACACGACACGATCGAGACGCTCAGCGCCGAGGCGCTCAACGAACACATGGCCATCAATGCGCTCACACCTTCGCTGCTGGCGCATAAGTTTGCTGCGTCGCTGGGCGAGGATGGGCGCGGCGTTATCGTGAACTTCCTCGATTTCAAGCTGGCCAGCCCTTATCCGGATCACTTCTCCTACACGCTTTCGAAGTACGCGCTGGCCGGCGCCACTGATCTGTTGGCGCGGGCGCTGGCGCCGCGCGTGCGCGTGAACGCCGTTGCGCCGGGCTATGTGCTGCCTGCGCCGGGGCAAGCGCAGGCGGATTACGAGCGGCTGCACGGCGACACGCCGCTTGAGTATGGGCCGTCGCCGGAAGACATCGCGCACGCCGCGCGCTTTCTGCTCGAGAATCCCGCCGTGACAGGGCAGACAATCTACGTCGACGCTGGCCGGCGCTTCCGTTCGTTCGAGCGCGACATGGGGTTCATGTGACGGGATCGGCCCTGTGTCCGCCGTCACAGCCATAAGGCAAACGGCCTATTACCTTCTCCTCATCGGATCGGCGGTCGATCCGGAGACAACGGAGCAGGAAATGACCAAGTTTTATTGCCTCGTCGCCGCTTTGGCAGTGTTCGCGCCCCTCGCGTTCGCCACGCTGAACCAAGCCGCGCAAATCGTTGCCTAAGGGCGCTTCGCCTGAGGGCACAGTCATGAAGAATGACAATTGAAGGGCTCCGGATCGCACCGGGGCCCTTTTCGTTTGCGGGCTTAGCCCGCCAGCATGGCGCAGGTGGCGAGCCCAGCGACCCAGCTCAACGCCAAAAGCAAGAAGAGCGGCCGCACTGGCGGCCCCCAAAGTTGTTTCAAGGACTGAGACTCCCGGCAGCCGGCCCGGCGGGCCCATGTCAGCCGAACGTCAGGCGCTGCGCATTTATTCCAATGGTTCTTGCTTTGTTCTGCGCTAGGACTACACTCCTATTTCATGAAAGACCAGCTGCACGGCAGGGGCGCGCGCACCAACGCGAGCGGCCGCTACGAACGCTTTGCCCGCGAAGCCTTCGATGACGGCTGGGGCGCCGGAGAGATGGCGCCGCTCGAGACGGTGGTCACGCCCGAGCTGGCCAAGTCGATCATTGCCACGAACCAGAGCCCCGACATCTCGTTCGATCAGTCGATCAATCCGTATCGCGGATGTGAGCATGGCTGCATCTATTGTTACGCGCGGCCCAACCATGCCTATGTCGGCTTGTCGCCGGGGCTGGACTTCGAAACCAAGCTGTTTGTGAAGGCGAACGCTGCGGAGTTGCTGGAAAAGGAATTCGCCAAGCCGAGCTATCGCCCCCGTACGATCATGCTGGGCGGCGTTACCGACATCTACCAGCCGATCGAGCGCGGCTATGGCGTCACGCGCGCGATCCTCGAAGTGATGGAGCGGTGGCGCCATCCGGTGGCGCTGATCACCAAGTCGCAATTGGTTCTGCGCGACATCGACATCTTGGCGCGCCTCGCGGAACGCGGCCTGGCGAAGGCGGCGATATCGGTCACCACACTGGAGCGGCGCATTGCGCGCGTGATGGAGCCGCGCGCGGCGGCGCCGCATAGGCGGATCGAAGCGATCCGCGCGCTGGCGGAGGCGGGGGTGCCGACCACCGTGATGGTCGCGCCGATCGTGCCGGCGATCAACGACCGCGAGATCGAAGCCATTCTCGAAGAGGCGGCGAAGGCGGGCGCCAGCGCGGCGGGTTACGTCGTGCTGCGGCTGCCGCTGGAGATCAAAGATCTCTTTCGCGAATGGCTCAACCAACATTTCCCGGACCGCGCCACGCGCGTGATGGCGCTGGTGCGCCAGATGCGCGGCGGGCGCGACTACGATCCGGAATGGGTGAAGCGGCAGAAGGGCGAAGGGCCTTACGCCAAGCTGATCGCTGACCGCTTCGCAACCTCGGTGCGCCGCCTAGGTCTCGATAGGCCGCGCCTGGCGCTTGACCACACACAGTTCCGCCGTCCCTTGGATCTCGATGGGCAGGCCGATTTGTTCGCGGATTAGGCCGTTGGCCTCGCGTGCGTCTCCGGGCTAAGACCTTCCCGCGGGGAACGGGAGGACGCACATGCGCACAGAAGGCCAACGCCGTTCGGACAATTTCGAGGATCGCGGCAGGGGCCGCGGCGGTGGGGGCCGGGTTCCCGCAGGTGCGCTATTCGCCATCCTGCGCCGCATCGGCTTGCGCGGCATTCTCATCGTCGTCGTCGTGCTGGCGGGCATCTACTTTTTTGCCCCGCCCAACATTCGCGACATGGAGTTCGGCGCGCTGATGGGCGGCACGCCAGGCCAAAGCCAGGCGCAAGGCGAGGGCAGCGTATGCGAAACCGAAGCGCAGGCGTGCGATTTCTCGCGCGCGGTGCTCGGCTCAACCGAAGACGTATGGCGTGCGCAATTTCAGCAAGGGCGGCTGCCGAATTATGGGACGCAGCCGGGAGCGTATCGCGATCCGACGCTAGTCGTGTTCCAGGGCGCGGTCTCGACTCAGGGGTGCGGCGGCGCCAGTTCGGACGTCGGCCCGTTCTACTGCCCGGCAGATGGCAACCTCTACATTGATCCAGGATTTTATGAAGTGATGGCGAACAGGCTCAATGCGCCGGGCGACTTTGCGCAGGCCTACGTGATTGCGCACGAAGTCGGCCACCACGTCCAGAATCTGATCGGCGCCACGCAGCAGCGCGTGCAGGGCGAAAACCAAAATCAAACGTCAGTACGCATTGAATTGCAGGCTGATTGCCTGGCGGGCGTGTGGGGGCACACGGCGCGCGCCGATCTGGCCATCGACGAATCGGATCTTCGAGAAGCGCTCAATGCCGCGCATGCGATTGGCGACGATTCACTCGGCGCCAACGAAGCGCAATACACGCATGGCACCAGCGCGCAGCGCATGACCTGGTTCCGGCGTGGCTTCGATAGCGGCGACGCGCGCCAGTGCGACACGTTTAGAGTGCCGGCCGCACAGCTCTAGTTTTCCCAATCAGAAGCCTGGTCGATCAGGAATTGGCGGAAGGCGGCGATGCGCTTGGAGCGTTTGAGGTCGCTTGGATAAATGAAATAGACCTCGAAGCTGGGGCCGGGCAGGTCCGGCAGCACCTTCACGAGGTTTGAGTTCTCGCGCGCCATGTAGTCGGGCACGCTGGCGATGCCGAAGCCTGACTCGACCGCGCGCAGCATGCCGTAGACGTTGTTGATCTCCAGCAATGGAGGACGCGGGCGATTATCCTCGCGTCCGGCGCGCTGCGCCCAATCCAGTTCGCGCATCGGCGTTGGTATGTTGGCTTGATAGGCGATGATGCGGTGCTTATCGAGATCGTCGACCTCCTTCGGCGTGCCGTGGCGCTGCAGGTAGGCGGCCGAGGCATAGAGGCTGACGCGGACTTCGAATAATTTGCGTTGAATGAGATCGGCGTGCGTCGCCGCCCAGAGGCGGATGGCGCATTCCGCCTCCAGCTTGAGCAAATCGAACTCGCGGTCATCGAGCAGGATCTGCAGCCGCGTTTCGGGATATTGATCGGCGAAGGCGCCCAGTCGCGGCGCCAGCCAAGTCGAACCGAACGCCACCGGCGCGGTGACCTTCAAATC
>CALBSY010000075.1 GCA_937967725.1 uncultured Alphaproteobacteria bacterium
GAGATGAAAATCGATTGGAACAAAGTTGTATTCAACATGCTGACAATAAAAGGCATTTATGGTCGTGAGATTTTCGAGACCTGGTACAAGATGACCGCGATGATCCAAGCAGGGCTCGATTTGAAGCCGATCATCACGCACCGCCTCCCGTATCAGGAGTTCGAGAAGGGCTTTGAGACGATGATTGCTGGCAAGTCAGGCAAGATCATCCTCAGCTGGGATTGAGCACAACACCACAAGAGGGAAGAGATGTACGGCGCGTTCCAGGAGCATCTTGAGCGTGAGCTCAAAGCCATTCGTGATGCTGGCTTTTACAAGGAGGAGCGCGTCATCGCCACGCCGCAAGGCGCGGAGGTGGAGGTCGCCGCGGGCGGCGCGTTGATCAATCTGTGCGCCAACAATTATCTCGGCTTGGCGCAGGACCCACGCGTTACCAAGGCTGCGCACGATGGGTTAGACCGCTGGGGTTATGGGATGGCGTCTGTACGCTTCATCTGCGGCACCCAGACCGTGCACAAGGAATTGGAAGCGCAGCTGTCGCAATGGCTGCAACTTGAAGATACCATCCTCTATCCGTCCTGTTTCGACGCCAATGGCGGCCTGTTCGAAACGTTGTTGGGCGCCGAAGACGCGGTTATCTCGGACGAATTGAATCACGCCTCGATCATCGACGGCGTTCGGCTCTGCAAGGCGCAGCGCTACCGCTACAAGAACAACGACATGGCGGATTTGGAAGCGCAGCTCAAAGCGGCCGACGCCGGCGGCGCGCGCTTCAAGCTCATCTCGACCGATGGCGTGTTTTCGATGGATGGCATCATCGCGCAGCTCGACAAGATTTGCGATTTGGCCGAGCGCTACAATGCGCTCGTTCATGTGGATGATTCACATTCCACCGGCATCGTCGGCGCGGGCGGGCGCGGGACTGCCGAGCATTGCGGCTGCATTGAGCGCGTCGATATTCTCACCAGCACGATGGGGAAGGCTCTGGGCGGCGCGAGCGGTGGGTTCACTAGCGGCAAGAAGGCGATCGTGGATTTGCTGCGTCAGCGCTCTCGGCCTTACCTTTTCTCCAATACCGTGCCACCGCCGATTGTGGCCGCGGCGCGTACGGCGGTCGACCTGGCGGCAAACGGGGACGATCTGCGCGCGCGGCTGCGCGACAACATGACTTTCTTTCGAGAAGGGCTCACGCGAGCTGGGTTCGACCTCATCCCCGGCGAGCACCCAATTATCCCCGTCATGTTGTACGATGCGAAGGCTGCGGTGGCGTTGGCGCAAAAGCTCCTTGAGTACGGTGTTTACGTCATTGCCTTCTCCTACCCTGTGGTCCCGAAAGGGAAGGCGCGTATCCGAACCCAGATCTCGGCCGCGCAAAGCCGCCGCGAGTTGGAGGCTGCCATTGACGCCTTCGCGCGGGCCCAGCTTGAGGTGGACGCGGCGCCCGGCCCTGACTGAGCGTCTGTAAGGTTCGCGCCCGTTCATCCGATTTCGTCGCAAAATCAAAACATCAGACGAGTGTGGGCTTGGCTTTTGCCTGCCCGGCGGCTTTATTGCCGCGCCGCCCGCTCGGACGGGCGCCAGGTGAGGTGGGGGAGATCACAGTGCGCGGTTGGTTGATTGGGCTAGCGTTTGGCGCGTGCGCCTTGGTTTCGAGCTGCGCAACCACGCAGCCTGCGGCTGACGACTCCGCCGCGGTCGAGCGACTCTTGGATCGGGTCAACATCGCCTACGACACCTTCACGCTGGACAACGGTCTGCGTGTCGTCGTTCACGAGGACCGCAAGGCGCCCGTGGTCGCCGTCAGCGTCTGGTACAACGTCGGTTCAAAGGACGAGCCGCCAGGCCGCACTGGTTTCGCGCACCTGTTCGAACATCTGATGTTCAACGGCTCAGAAAACGCGCCCGGCGATTACTTCGATCCATTGCGTGAGATTGGCGCAAACGATCTCAACGGCACCACGTGGTTCGACCGCACCAACTATTTCCAGACCGTGCCGCGCTCGGCGCTGGAGCGTGCGCTGTTCCTAGAAAGCGACCGCATGGGCTACTTGCTGGGCGCGGTGACCCAGGAGAACCTGACCAATCAGATTGGCGTCGTACAAAACGAAAAGCGCCAGGGCGACAACCAGCCCTATGGGATGGTTGAGTACGCGCAACTCGAAGCGCTCTTCCCTGAAGGCCACCCGTACCGCCATTCAACCATTGGCTCGATGGCGGATCTATCAGCCGCAACGCTGGCAGACGTGCACGGCTGGTTCCGCGAACGCTACGGCCCCAATAACGCCGTGCTGGTGCTGGCCGGCGATATCAATACGGCAGAGGCGCGGACCCTGGTTGAGCGTTATTTTGGCGCGATCGAACGCGGGCCGGTAAATACACCGGCGGCGGCGGACGTTCCGACCTTGCCGGAACGCATCGACGAGGTGATGCACGACCGCGTCGCCACGACGCGCCTGTATCGCAACTGGGTGGTGCCCGGTCTCACCCATGAGGACGTAACGCCACTTTCCGTCGGCGCCGCTGTCCTCGGCGGACTGGCGAGTTCGCGGCTCGATAATGAACTTGTACGCGGCGAGCAAAGCGCGGTGCGCGTGTCGGCATTCGTGCAGCAATTCCAGCGCGTGAGCTTGGTCGAGGTGCAGGTAGACGTAAAGCCGGGCCAAGATGCTTCCGCTGTCTCCCAGCGCTTGGACCAGATCATCGCCGAACTCATCGCGAATGGGCCGACGGAAGACGAAGTACGCCGCACGGTGATGCGCACGCTGTCTGGCCGAATTCAGGGGTTGGAACGCGTCGGAGGGTTTAGCGGCAAAGCCGTCGCGCTGGCGGAAGGAATGCTTTACGCCGACAATCCGGACTTCCGCCGTCAACAGCTTCATGAGCTAGCGGCGGTGACGCCTGAGCAGGTGCGTGACGCGATGCAACGCTGGCTGACGCGACCGGTCTATGCTCTTCGTGTCGATCCGGGCGAACGCGAGGCTTATGTGGAGGCGCCAGCAGCGCCGGCCCAGACCGTGGATGCAAGTGCGCCGGAAGTAACGATCACGCCGCGCCAAATGCCGCCGGTTGGCGATGCATCGGCATTGGACTTCCCAGCCATTCAACGCGCCAGGCTCTCAAACGGCATTGAGGTGGTCTATGCGCGGCGCAACGCAGTTCCGGTTACTTACGCTACCGTGGAGTTCGATGCCGGCGTCGCCGCCGATCCTGCAAACCGCCTAGGCACGCAGTCGCTGATGCTGAGCTTGCTTGAAGAGGGCACGACCAGGCTCAATTCAATCCAGATCGCCGAAACCGAAGAACGACTCGGCGCAAACATTTCTACTGGCGCCAGCCTTGATCGCACTTTTGTGAGCCTGACCGCGCTGAGTCCCAATATTGACGCTTCGCTAAACCTGCTTGCGGACATCATCCGTAATCCGGCGTTCGAACCCTCGGAAGTCGAACGTCTGCGCCGCCAACAGCTCGCGGCAATTTCCTCTGAACTGACGCAACCTGCAGCGCTCGCGCGCCGCGCGCTGCCACCTTTGCTTTATGGCCCTGAGCATCCTTATGGAAGGCCGTTCTCGGGTCTGGGTACGGCGGAGATTGTGGAATCGCTGA
Organism: uncultured Alphaproteobacteria bacterium; assembly: GCA_937967725.1. Lineage (GTDB taxonomy): Bacteria > Pseudomonadota > Alphaproteobacteria > Caulobacterales > Aquidulcibacteraceae > Vitreimonas. Next base: position 3,604 of record CALBSY010000075.1, read on the forward strand.
CCCGCGACGAACTGATCAGCTTTCATCAGGCATGGATCCGCCCAGATAACGCGACCATCTTCGTCGTGAGCGACTTGCCTTTGTCGCGCATCACGGCGGCGTTTGAGCGCGCTCTTGGAGACTGGCCGGCGCCGGCCGCGGCGCGCGGTGTGAAGCAGTTCGATGTAGGCGTCCCGGCTGCGCGTCCGCGTGTCGTTATCGTGGACCGGCCACAATCGCCACAATCGTACATCTTCGCCGGTCAGGTGTTGTCTGCCCAAGGCACCGACGACCTGTTGAACCTGACGGCGGCCAACGAAGTGCTCGGCGGCTCTTTCTTGGCGCGCATCAACATGGAGCTTCGCGAACGCCGCGGTTGGTCCTATGGCGCCTTCGGCAGCGTCGCGCTGCTGGAACACCGCTCACCGTACATTATCCAGGCGCCGGTACAGGCCGACCGCACGGGCGACTCCATCGCGGCGGTCCGCGAGCAGGTCAACGCCTTCTTGACTGACGATGGCGTGCGCGAGGCAGAGTTGAACCGCAATATCCTCGGCAATGTGCGTCAATTGTCCGGGCAGTTTGAGACTTCCCCGGCGGTGCTCGGCGCATTGCGTTCCAATGCGCTTTATGATCGTCCCGACAATTATTGGGAGACTGTCGCCGATCGCTACCGCGGCATGACCGCGCAGACGCTCGATAGCACCGCGCGGCGGTACATTGACGGCGACAATTTCGTGTGGGTGATTGTGGGTGACGCGTCCGTGGTGCGTCCGCAATTAGCGCAACTGGGACTGCCGGTGGAGGTCGTCCCGGCGCAGTAGCGCTGCGACGACCGACTTCCGGCGTGGTGAACGCGCATTATTGATGAAGCTGAAAAAAGGATAAATCCTTACGCGGCCTAAAGTCCCGCTCAGGTAGAACGCCACCATCGCATCGCCTGCGTTGGGGTCGTCACGTGAAGCTTCGCATTGCGCCGCGCGCGCTCGCATTGTCTTGCATCGGCATTTTGGCGCTCACCGGCGTTGCACACGCCCAGCGCGCGCCGATCGTCTATGCCGGGCAGGGGGCTCCAGTGCAGACCGCCTCGGCCGAGGATCGCCTAGCCGGCGGCAGCGACAACTCATACGGGTATGGCGCAGGCAGTCGGCGCAGCGAAGGCGCTGTGATCGACCTACGCCGGCCGCAGGCAAGCCGCGGGCGCGTGACGCCGGTGATTTCTGAGCAACCGGTCCCACTCGCGGTTCAACCCGCGCAGGCGCCCGTTGCCGCTGAGGGTGCGGAAGAGGGGAGCGACGGTTGGCTCGAACGCGAGCGCGTCGGACCTCCATACGAAGCCAACGGCCGCTGGTATGTGCCCACGCCGGAGCCTGGGTACTCAGAAACTGGTACCGCGTCCTGGTACGGGCCACAGTTCCACGGCCAACGCACAGCCAGCGGTGAAGTGTTCGACCAGGAGGCATTGACCGCGGCGCATCCTACGCTGCCGATCCCTAGCCTCGTGCAGGTGACCAATCTTGAAAACGGGCGCGAAATCATCGTGCGCGTGAATGATCGCGGACCATTTGTCGGTGAGCGATTGATCGATTTGTCGCGCCGCAGCGCTGAAGTGCTCGGTTTCGAAAGCGCCGGCCATGCACGCGTTCATGTTCGTTACTTGGGTCCGGCCCCGCGCCGGGTTAACGCCGATGGCAGCCCTGCTCCAGCCGCGCCCCCCTCACCGCCGGTCGGTCCAGGACGAGGCTTAGCAGTGGAAGAGGGGCCAACCTCCCTGCTCCCACCCTCTTCCGCCAGCGCGGATGTCGCCTTTGCGGATGAAAACCTCGCAGACGCGCCGGTCGGGGCGCCAATCTATGCGGCGCAAACCGCTGCGCCTCACGCACCACCGGCTGGGGATTATTTCGTGCAGGTCGGGGCTTTTTCCGATCTCGCCAACGCGCACCGGGTGCGTGATGCCGTGGCGGCGGCGGGTCCCGTCGTGGTCGATGTACGGCGCTCGGGCGCGGGTGTGGAACTGTTCCGCGTGCGGGTAGGGCCATGGGCCAGCGTCGCTGAGGCCGAGAACGCACGACGGCTCCTGGCCTCCATGGGTTACGGCGAGACCATCGTCGCTTCGCGCTAAGGCCGGTTTGTTGACGCAAAGCCGCCGGCTCGGTTTGATTCAACCGGACAGCGCGGCGAGCGCGAACGATTCGGCGGTTACATGAGACTTTCCCGCGCCCTCTGTGCGGCCACCATTGCTGCAGCCCTAGGCTTGGCTAGTACAGCCGACGCTCAGCGTCGTCGCGCGCGTGAGCCGGCTGCGCCTGCGCCGGTGGCGCAGCACGTTACGATCATGGACGGCGCCTCCGGTGCGATCCTCCACTGCGAGGACTGCAATACGCCGATCCCACCGGCCTCGATGGCTAAGTTGATGACGGTGCTGATCGTGTTGGAGGAGTTGCAATCCGGGCGCATCAGTTACGAGACGCAGTACCAAGTCAGTGAATACGCTTGGCGTGAGCACGGCGCCCCATCGAGCGGGTCGCATATGTTCCTGCCCGTAAATTCCATGGTCTCCGTGCGTGACCTCATTCAGGGCGCAGTGATCGTTTCTGCAAACGATGCGTGTGTAGTGTTGGCGGAGGGCATCGCGGGATCGGAGGAAGCGTTCGTGGCGCGGATGAACCAACGTGCGCAAGAACTCGGCCTGCGCACTGCGCGCTTCCGTAATGTGACTGGGCTCGACGATCCCGAGCAGCGCATCAGCTCCGCCGACTTGGCGCGTCTCGCGCGCTATCTCATCATTCACTACCCGGATTTTTATCAGGTCTACTCCCGGCCAGAGTTTCGCTACAACAACCGCACACAGCAGAATCGCAATCCGCTGCTCGGCGCCTATCCCGGCGCAGACGGAGTCAAGACGGGTCATACCGACGACTCGGGTTACGGCCTGATTGGTTCGGCAGTACTGAACGGGGAACGCCGCATTATTGCGTTCAATGGCTTGCCAACGATGGCGGCGCGTACATCAGAAGCGCAGCGCCTGATGCGTGCAGCGTTCAACGACTACGCGATCACCCGGCTTGCCGATGCACACGAGCAAGTGGGCGAAGCTGAAGTGTGGTTGGGTTCGCGGCGCACTGTGCCCTTGCTGGCGCAAGAGGAGATTGTTATCGGCGGGACGCGCGCGGTGCTGAGCGGGCTCAGCGCTCACATCGTTTATGACGGACCGCTCCGGGCGCCGGTCGCTGAGGGCGATGTTGTGGCGCGCCTCGTGGTCGAGGGGCCGAATTTTGAGACGCGGGAATTCCCACTCGTGGCCGGCCGCCGTCTTGGCCGCGCAAATTGGTTCTCCCGCGCCTTTGAAGGCTTGCGCCTGACCCTGTTCGGCCCTTCATAGGGACAATGGCTCAAGGCCGTTTCATCACGCTGGAAGGCGGGGAAGGCACGGGAAAGTCCACGTTGGCGCGGGGCTTGGCGGAAGCACTGCGCGCGCGTGGGCGTGACGTCGTCATCACGCGCGAACCAGGCGGTGCGCCGGGCGCCGATGCGATTCGCAAGCTGCTCGTGGAAGGCGATGCAAACCGTTGGAGCCCGCTGGAGGAAGCGCTTCTGTTCGCTGCGGCGCGGCGCAATCATCTCACGCATACGATCGCGCCGGCGCTGGCGCGGGGCGCCATCGTGATTTGCGACCGCTATTACGATTCAACGCGCGCCTATCAGGCGGCGGCGGGCGGTTTGCCGCTGGAAGTTCTCGACCAGATCAATTCCTTGATCGAAGCGCCACCGCCCGATCTGACGCTCATTCTCGACTTGGTTCCAAGTTCAGGACTGCAGCGGTCGCGCGGCGGTCACGCGGGCGAAGATCGATTTGAGAAAAAGGGCGCTGAGTTTCACGCGCGCGTACGCGAAGAATTCCTGGAAATTGCGCGTCAAGAGCCCAAGCGATGCGTGTTGCTGGACGCGTCTCAAGGCGCTGGGCAAGTGCTTGATGCGGCGCTGGCGCAGGTGGAGCCCTTGCTTTGAAAGCTGAGAAAGCTCCTCCGGAGCCAGACAAAGAGGGTGCAACGCCGCATCCGCGCGAGACATTCTCGTTCGTGGGGCACGATTCGCAGGAGCAAGCGCTATCGGACGCGCTTGACGGAGCCCGTATGCATCACGCTTGGCTGCTGGCGGGCGCTAAAGGGCTAGGCAAAGCAACTCTGGCGTATCGCTTCGCGCGTGTCGCTCTCGGCGCACGACGGCTAGGCCCGCGGCCGCTGGACGTCGAGACGGAAGACAATGTCGCGCGGCGTATTGCTGCGCAGGCGCATCCGGATCTGTTTGTGTTGCGACGCGGCTTGAACGAGCGCGGAAAGCCGCGCCGCGAGATCGTGGTCGATGACGCGCGTGAACTTGGACATTTCTTCTCGCTCGCACCGTCCGAGGGCGGCATGCGAGTGGCGATCATCGACGCGGCGGATGATCTCAACACCAACGCCGCCAATGCGATCCTCAAGACGTTGGAAGAGCCGCCGGCGCGCTCAGTACTGCTGCTCGTTTGCCACGCCCCTGGAGCAATTCTGCCGACTATCCGTTCGCGTTGCCGGCGGCTGACGCTGCGGCCCCTGCCTGATGCGCTCGTGCGCCAAGCGGTGGGCGGCCAAGCGGATGACACCCTAATCGAACTGGCTAAGGGCCGGCCGGGGCGCGCGATTGCGCTCGACGCTCTGGGATTAGGTGCGGGCGCGTTGCAGCTCGAGCGGGCGGTGGCGTCGATCGCGCGCGGTGAGGCCGGCAACGTGTTAGGCGCGATCTACGATCACCTGAGCGGTGAGCCGTTCGAGCGACTGGCGGGCGTGCTACAATTGGCCAGCGAATGGACGCGCGCGGCAGGCGTGGAGGAGGGCGGTGAGCCCTGGGCTGAAGCTTGGTCGGCGCTGGAGACGCTGCGCGCCGAGGCCGAGGGACTTGATATGGATCCACGCCATGCGCTGGCGCGCGCCGTCGGCGTGCTTGATCGCGCTGCAGCCGCGCGTAGATGAAACGTATGCTGATCGACAGCCACGTAAATTTGCACCACCAAGCGTTCGCGGATGACCGGGACGCGGTGATCGCGCGCGCGCGCGAAGCTGGAGTCGCGCGCATGATCACCATTTGCGACAAGTTCGAGAACTTCGCCGATGTTATCGCAATTGCTGAACAGCACGACGACATCTACGCCAGTGTGGGCGCGCATCCGCACTACGCCAAGGACCATCTTGATCTCACGGCGGCGCAGTTGATCGAAGCGGGGCGGCATGAGCGCGTCGTCGGAATAGGCGAGACGGGGCTCGACCAGCACTACAATTTCAGCCCTTTCGAGGATCAGGTGAAGGTCTTTCGCGTGCACGCTCAGGCGGCGCGCGCGCTCGGCAAGGTGCTGATCATCCATACGCGCGAAGCCGACGACGCCATGGCCAAGTTGTTGGAGGAGGAGGCGGGGAAGGCCCCCCTTTCCATTCTCATGCATTGCTACACCAGCGGTCTTGAACTTGCCCGACGTGCGCTTGCGATCGGCGCGTATTTTTCTTTCTCAGGCATCCTGACATTCAAGAACGCGGAAGAAGTGCGCGCAGTCGCGAGGGAGGTGCCTCTGGAGCGCCTTATCGTCGAGACCGATTGCCCCTATCTGGCCCCTATTCCGCATCGCGGCCGGCGGTGCGAACCGATGCACGTGCGGGAGGTTCAAAGCGCCCTAGCCGCCCTACGCGGCCTCTCCGATGCCGACGCGAGCGCCCTGCTCGCCGACAACTTCCACCGCCTCTTTCCAACCATCCCGCGCGTGACGCAATGACCGGTACGCTGCGTGTCACCGTGCTTGGTTGCGGCTCGTCGGGCGGCGTGCCGCGCGCCACTGGCGACTGGGGCGCATGCGATCCGAATGAGCCGAAGAACCGGCGCACGCGTTGCGGATTGCTGCTGCAGAAATGGAGCGGGCAGGCGGGAGCGGCGGAAGAGGCGACTAGCGTACTGATCGATACACCGCCCGAACTGCGCCAGCAGCTCGCCGCGGCAGGCGCGCGCCGTCTCGACGGCATCGTCATGAGTCACGATCACGCTGACCAGACACATGGTTTCGATGACGTGCGCGCGTTCTTCCTCAAGCAGCGCGCCATGCTGCCGGTGTGGATGGACGAGCCGACGCGGGAGACCTTCATGCGCCGCTTCGGCTACACCTTCGAGAGCCAGGCCGGCTATCCGGCTATCGCGCGCTTGGCCGGCGACATTTCTCCGCTTGTGCCGATCAGCGTCAATGGTCCTGGCGGCGTGCTCGAGCTGCTGCCACTCGAACAGGATCACGGCTTCTCGCGTTCGCTCGGATTCCGAGTTGGACCGGTGGCGTATTCAAACGACCTGGTGGCGATGCCGGATGCCAGTTTTGAGGCGTTGTCCGGAGTGCAGCTCTGGATCGTCGATGCGCTGCGCGAGCGTCCGCATCCGACTCACGCGCATGTCGAGCGCAGCCTCGAATGGATCGCGCGTGTGAAGCCGGCGCACGCGCTGCTGACCAACATGCACATCGATCTGGATTACGCGGCGCTGAAGGCGAGGCTGCCAGCCGGTGTCGAACCGGCGTACGATGGCTGGACCGGCGAATACCCGATCTGAGTCGTCTATGACTTCTCATAATCTATCTTATGCGAGAACTGTATGTCGGCCCAAGTATCTGAAAAAGCGACGGAAAATGACACCGAACGCCTCGTCCGCAACGCCGCCGCCACGCAGGCCGTGCTGGATGTCATGGCGCGGCTCCGGGATCGTGAACACGGCTGTCCGTGGGATGTTGAGCAGACTTTCCGCACCATCGCGCCGTACACGATCGAGGAAGCTTACGAGGTGGCTGACGCGATCGAACGCGAGGATCTGCCGGCGCTCAAGGAAGAGCTGGGCGATCTTCTGTTTCAGGTCGCCTTCCATGCGCGCATGGCCGAGGAGCAAGGCGCGTTCGATTTCGCCGACGTTGCCCAAGCGCTGGCCGACAAAATGATCGAACGCCATCCGCACGTGTTCGAAGATAACGTCGAACGCACCGCGGAAGAGCAGACCCAGGCCTGGGAGGCGATGAAGGCCGAGAAGCGGGCAGCCGCCGGCGCTTCGCTGCTGGACGATGTGGCCATGGCCCTCCCCGCCCTCATGCGCGCCGAGAAACTGACCAAGCGGGCGGCGCGCATCAATTTCGACTGGCCGACGCCGGACGAGGTGCTGGAGAAGCTCGAAGAAGAATTGGCGGAGCTGCACGACGCGCGGCTGAGGGAGGACCACGAAGCCCTCACCGAAGAGATGGGCGACATCCTCTTCGTCATGGCCAACCTCGCCCGCAAGCTGAAGGTCGATCCCGAGGAAGCGCTGCGCCGCGCCAATTCCAAATTCACCAGGCGCTTTCAGTATATCGAGCGCAAGCTGGCCGATGCCGGCCGCACCGGCCCGCAGCCGCTGGACGAGATGGAAGCGCTGTGGCTACAGGCTAAGCAGGCTGAGAAGTCCTAGCGCTTCAGCGCGCCAAATGGCACCACCTTGTTCTCGACATCGTGCCCAATATCCGCGCGCCCGAGATACGCGATGCCGGCCTTGGCGCACCAATAACGCACGATCTCTTCCTCGCTGGCGCCGAACGGCTTGTCGTTCTCCGGTACATCCGAAACGCGTCCGAGCTTGATGCCTTTAACGCTGCGCACGTTGGCGGAGGAGGTGATGTGGAAGAGGGCGCGGTCCAGCCGATAAAGGTACTCCCCCACCTCTTCCAGCATCAGCACGTGCCCGCTCAGATCCGGCTCCAGCGGCGTGCCCAAAATCGAGCTCAAAATCTCGACGTTAAATGCAGCGGTTTTACCGTCGAACATCACGCCAAGCTCGAGGCTCTCAGGGGAGCGGTCTATGAGCCAGGCGAGCGCCCTCTTCACCGCGACCTCGCCCCCTGCCCGTGTCAAATCCACCGGCATCGGCCCGTGCGCCAAATGCTCGAAGCCCTGCTTGTAGAGCCCGCCCATCAGCGCGCCTGCATCGCTGTAGCCAAGGTAGCTCTTGGCGCGCGCCGCTTCTGTAAGCTGCTGGATGGCGGCCTCAGCAATCCTGCACGCACCATAGCCGCCGCGCGCAAACCAGATTGCGTCGAACGCCGGATCGTTGGCCGTCTCCACAAACGCCTTCAGCCGCGCCGCATCGTCGCCGGCGAAATGCCCGGCGCTGAGAAAGCATTGCGGGTGGAAAACGATCTCGGGCGCGCGATCGAGGAAGCTGTCGGCGGCGAACGCCTGAACGCGCTCGGCCAGGGTCGGCTCGATGCGCGTGCCGGGCGCAACCACGCCAATACGGAGCGAAGGGGCCATGAGCGGTCTTGTGTCCTTGCCGGGCGGCAGCGTTTCTCGTCATAACCGCCGCTGATGAGTCCGGCAAAATCCTATTTCATGAGCGGCATCGGCGGCTCGGGCATGCTGCCGCTGGCGCTGATCCTGCGCGCGCGCGGCCATGAGGTGGCCGGCTCGGACCGCGCGCTCGATCAGGGCCGGTTGGCCGCAAAGTTCGATTACCTACGTGCGCAAGGCATCGCGCTTTATCCGCAGGACGGTAGCGGTGTTGTGAGCGCGGACCAGATTCTGGTGCGCTCGGCCGCAGTTGAAGACACCGTGGGCGATGTTGTCACCGCCAAGCGCGTGGGCGCGCGCGATCTGAAGCGCCCGCAATTGCTGGCTGAACTCTTCAACGCCGCCAAAGTGCGCATTGGCGTTGCCGGCACCAGCGGCAAGTCGACGACGACCGCGATGATCGCCTGGATGCTGCACCGCGCCGGGCGTGATCCCACGGTGATGAACGGCGCGGTGATGAAGAACTTCGTCGCGCCGGACGCTCTCTTCGCATCGGCGCTTCTCGGCAAGGGCGATGCGTTCGTGGCCGAGGTCGATGAGAGCGATGGGTCGATCGCGCGCTACGAACCCACGATCGCCGTCGTCAACAACATCGCGCTCGACCATAAGAGCATGGACGAATTGCGCGCCCTCTTTCGCGATTTCGTCTCTAAAGCGGAGATTGCCGTCCTCAATCTCGACAACGAGGAAACCGCGGCGCTGGTGATGAGCGCACGCGTACGGACGCGCACCTTCGCCTTGCGCTCGGGCCTGGCGGACTTGCATGCTGCTGCGATCCGCCAAAAACCAGATAGCATCTCTTTCGACGTGCTCGAACGCGAGGGCGGCGCCAGCGCGACCGTCGATCTGGCCGTTCCGGGCGAGCACAATGTCGCCAACGCGCTCGCAGCGCTGTCGGCCGCACGCGCCTACGGCCTGACCTTGAAGGAAGCCGCTGCGGCGCTGCAGGGCTTTACCGGCACCAAGCGGCGGCTGGAGATTGTCGGGACAGCGGCCGGCGTCACCGTGATCGACGATTTCGGACACAACCCTGATAAGATCGCCGCCACGTTGAAGACGCTCCACGCCTTTCCGGGCCGATTGCTGATCATGTTTCAGCCGCACGGGTTCGGACCGCTACGGTTGATGCGACAACAATTCATCGATTGCTTTGCGCAAAGCATGGCCGGCGACGACGTGCTGATCATGCCGGATCCGGTCTATTACGGCGGCACCACAGACAGGAGCGTGACTAGCGAGCACATCGTCTCCGGCGTACGCTCCCGCGGCCTGCAAGCTATGGCGTTCGCCGAACGCGGAGCCTGTGGCGACAAGCTGATCGAGCTGGCCGAACCCGGTGATCGCATCGTAGTGATGGGCGCGCGCGACGACACGCTGAGTGTGTTCGCGGCGGATCTGGTGGAGCGGCTGGAACGCTAATCCCCTACTCCGCCGCCGGACGCAATTCTTCGGGTAGGGGCTCTAGCGGGGCGAAGCGGGCGGCGTCTTCGATCAGCAATGCGGCGCGCAGCAGCGGGTGGCCGGGCTCGTCGGTGCTTTCGTCGAGGATTTTGCCCGCGGCGGAGATCTGCGCGCGCACGCGCCCGGAATCGTCGGGCGGCAAGGTGAGGGTGATGACGCGCGTCGCCGAGAAGGCGGCGCGATCAATGGCGGCGAGTAGGGCGTCTATCCCCTCCCCGCTGACGGCCGAGATCGCGACTGCGGCGAGGGCGCCCTCTTCCATGGCTTGCGAGCGGCGCATGCGCGCTGAGCGCGTGGCGTCGTCGAGCTGATCGATCTTATTCCACACTTCGAGCACAGGCGGGGTTTTGGCTTTGCTGTCTTGTACGAGTTGGTCCAGAACGGCGAGCACATCTCGCCGTTGTTTGTCGCTGTCCTCGTGGGCGATGTCGCGCACATGCAGCAGCAGATCGGCCTCGGTGACGGCTTCGAGCGTGGCGCGAAACGCCTCCACCAATTCGTGCGGGAGATCGGAAATGAAGCCGACCGTATCACTCATAATCACGGCGCGCCCGCTCGGCAGCTTCACTTGCCGCGCCGTGGGGTCGAGCGTGGCGAACAGCATGTCCTTCGCTAGCACGCCAGCTTGTGTAAGGCGGTTGAACAACGTCGACTTTCCTGCATTGGTGTAACCAACCAACACAACGGCAGGCAGGCCTGCGCGTGCGCGTGCACGCCGTTGCAGGCCACGCGTGCGTCGCACATCTTCGAGCTCCTTCTTCAGTTTGACGATGCGGTCGGCGATGATGCGGCGGTCAAGTTCGATCTGGGTTTCACCGGGACCGCCGGTTTTGCCGAGGCCGCCACGCTGGCGTTCCAAGTGAGTCCACGTGCGCACTAGCCGTGAGCGTTCGTATTGCTGGCGCGCCAGTTCGACCTGCAAGCGGCCCTCTTTGGTCTGCGCACGCAGGCCGAAGATCTCAAGAATCAGACCTGTGCGGTCCATGACTTTGGCGCCAATGTCGGTCTCTAAATTGCGTTGCTGCACCGGTGAAAGCGGCGCATCGATCACCACGACGCCCGCGCCGGCGCCTTCAATCTCCTGCTTCAATCGTTCGACGCGACCGGATCCGAAGTAGGTGCGCGGGCTAATTTGGCGCAGCGGCGCCGCTTCCGCGCCGGCGACGTCCAAGCCGAGTGCTTGCGCCAAGCCGACAGCTTCGAGCAAGCGGGCTTCGCCGTCGCGCGCGGCTTCCGCTGCGCCGGTCAGAGGGCGCAACACGATCGTGCGGTTCAAGTCCTTGGGCGGCGATTCAGCCGTCGGCTTCATCTGCAGCCTTGTCGATTTCGTAGAGTTGCACGGGCGCGCCCGGCATGATCGTCGAGATCGCGTGCTTGTAAACCAGCTGCACTTGGCCGTCGCGGCGCAACAACACACAGAAGTTGTCGAACCAGGTGACGACGCCTTGCAGCTTCACGCCGTTGACCAGGAAAATCGTGAGCGGCGTCTTGGCCTTGCGGACAGCATTAAGAAATGTGTCCTGCAGATTTTGCTTCTTTTCCATGGGAACCCCATGCCTTGAGTTTTATGGCGCCGCGTCGAGCCGCGCGGCTACGCCGAGCTATAAGGGCAGCCGCCACAGGCTACTACTGTCACCAAACTGAGGGATGGCCCCGGTGGGGCCGGCGGCCAAATCTGCGGCGCGCAACGCGACGGCGACGGGCCCTCGGGGCCCCT
>CALBSY010000076.1 GCA_937967725.1 uncultured Alphaproteobacteria bacterium
GCGTTGGTGGACGTTCGCGTTCTCGGCTGGCTCCATCGTCGCGGCGATCGCGCAGGGCTCGGTGTTGGGCGGATTCATCCAGGGCGTGGCAATCGAAGGCGGCGTCTTCGTTGGCGGGCCGTTCGATTGGCTGACGCCGTTCTCGCTGCTGGTCGCCGCTTCGCTCGTCGCGGGCTACGCGTTGCTTGGCGCGGCGTGGCTAGTGTTCAAGACGCAGGGCGATCTGTTTCAACGCGCGCGCAATTGGGTGACAACGCTCTCGCTCCTCACCGCGATGGCGATGGGCGCGGTGAGTTTAGCCACGCTCGGCGTCGACCCGCGCGTCACTGCCCGTTGGGGCTTGACCATGACCAGCGTGGACTGGTCGCAATTCGTGTTTTTGGCGCCGCTGCCGTTGGCGGCGGGCGCGATCTGCTTTGCGCTGTGGCGGCGTTGGGCAAGCACGCCGCACCTGGCGCCCTATCTTCTGGCAGTGGCGTTGTTTGCCATCGGCTATGTCGGACTGGCCGTCTCGCTGTGGCCGTACATCGTGCCGTTTGCCCTGACGCCCGCAGATGCGGCGGCGGCGGACAACGCGCTCGCGCTCATGCTGTGGGGCGCGGCGCCGATGCTGCCGATCATCTTGGCGTACACGGGGTATGTCTATTGGATCTTCCGCGCCAAGGTAGGCGACGATGCCGCCTATCATTGAAGGTCCGCCGGAAGAGGGCGATGAGCGTAAACCGTTGGGCAAGCGCCTGACGTGGTTCGTAGTATTGTGGCTCGCGAGCCTGATCGCGGTCGCTGCGGCGGCTTATGCGCTCCGCGCGCTGATTTTGTGATGGCGCATGACCGTCGTGCGGCCGCACGCGAATCGCCGGCGTTCACCGGAAGCGTTCTTTTATGCAGGTGAATGAAGGCCGCTTAGCGAATTCGGGCCCGCCAAGGAATCAATCCTCGATCGCCTCAATCCCGCGGCGCTCCAGGTCCGCGATGCCGTCCTTCATCGTCTTGAGCTGCTCCGCCGAGTGCCCCTGCCAGTCGATTACTTCGCCCAGCACGCGCAGCGGTTCGCGCGTGCGATAGGATTTGGTCGGGTTGCCGGGGAATTTCATGTCGGTGAGGTTGGGGTCGTCCTCGATCGGGCCGGTCGGCTCCACCACATAAATGCGCGCGCGCCCGTCGCCCTGCGCTAGTTCGGCCCCCCAGATCGCCGCGTCCAACGTCGCGGCGACATAAACGAAGGCGGCCGCGTTGCGCTTGCCGTAATTGGACCTGAAGCCGGATGCGATCGTGTCGCCCGGTCTCAAGTACACCTTCGTCCCATGAAAGAACGTTGCGGCGAACGGCGTGGCTTGCGCGGACATCGGGCGTCTCCCTGCGATGAGCGCGCCGGGCGTCGCCAAAACGCAACCCCGCGCAATTCTTGAAGAGCGCGCAATGAGCGCCATCTTTAGGGTGGCGGATGCTGACCCTGCGCCGCTGCGTCCATGAATTGCGCCAGCGCCACGTCCTTCTCCGTGACCCCGCCTGCGTCGTGCGTCGCCAGCGTGACCTCGACCTTATTGTAGACGTTGAACCACTCTGGGTGATGGTCGTGCTTCTCGGCGTGGAGCGCGACGCGCGACATGAAGCCGAAGGCGGCGTTGAAGTCCTTGAAGCGGAAAACCTTGCTGATCGCGTCGCGGCCTTCGGCGGCCCGCCAGCCGGTGAGCCGGGCGATGGCGGCCTCGGCGCCGATCTTCGGTGCGGGCATGTCGGCCTCCTTGCACTGCAATATGGACCGTTGGCGTGATCGGGCCAACACGCGTTTTCCCAGCGTGTCAGGCGCCCGTTTCGCGCGCATCTTGCGGTGCAGCATGCTCCAGCCGCCGCAGCGGCCTTGCGTGACGGAAAGGCGCCGCTAAGGTCCGCGCCCAATGTGGCGCGCCTTGCGCCAGGGGAGGGATCGCATGGCGGGCCGTTTGTTCGCGCGAAAGCCAGTCGCGCACGTTCAACAGGAATTCCAGTCCGGCGAGCTCAAGCGGACGCTTGGGCCGCTGGGCCTCGTCAGCCTAGGCGTCGGCTGCATTATCGGCGCCGGGATTTTCGTCATCACGGGCACGGCCGCCGCGAACTTCGCCGGTCCGGCTGTCATCATCTCCTTCATCATCTCGGGCCTCGCCTGCGTATTCGCGGCGCTCTGCTACGCGGAGCTGCCATCGACCATGCCGGTGCCTGGTGCGTCCTACACCTGTAGCTACGTGTCTTTGGGCGAAGTGTTCGCCTGGACCATGGGCTGGCTGCTGCTGCTCGAATACGGCGTCGCGGCTTCCACGGTGGCGGCGGGCTGGACGGGCTACGTCGTTAGTTTGCTCAGCGATTTCGGTTTGATCATCCCCGAGGCGTTGTCGCAGTCGACCATGCAGTTCCAGGACGGCGTGCTGCAAACGACGCAGAGCGTGAATCTGGTCGGCGCGCTCGGCATTTTGGCCGTGACCGTGCTGCTGATGCTCGGCGTCTCGGAATCGGCGTCGGTCAACAACATCATCGTCTTCATCAAGATGTCGGTGCTGATCGCTTTCATCATCATCGGCGCCGCTTATGTGAACCCGGAAAACTGGCGGCCCTTCGTGCCTGAGAACGAGGGCGGCTTCAGTTACGGCTGGGCCGGCGTATTCCGCGCTGCGTCGCTCGTGTTCTTCGCCTATGTTGGCTTCGAAGCAGTGTCGACCGCGGCGGGTGAAGCAAAGAACCCGCAACGCGACTTGCCGATCGGCATCCTCGGCTCGCTCGTGGTCGTCACCATTCTCTACATGCTGGTGTCCGGCGTCATGACCGGCATCGTGCCGTTCCGCGAACTGGCGGTACCCGAACCGATCGCCGTGGCGGTCGATCGCATGAATCCATCGTGGGCGATTGTGGCCTGGCCGTTCAGCGAAAGCGGGACCATCAACATCTTCTCCTTGCTGATCAAAATCGGGGCCTTCACCGGCCTCTCTTCGGTGATGCTGGTGCTGATGTTCGGGCAGACGCGCGTGTTCTATCAGATGGCGCGTGACGGGCTGATCTGGCGCGTCTTCAGCGTCGTCAATCCGCGCTTTAAGACGCCGGCCACGGGCACGCTGCTGCTGGGCGTCATCATCGCCATCGCGGCCGCGATCCTGCCGCTCGGCGTATTGGGCGATCTTGTCAGCTTGGGCACGGCTATGGCGTTCGCCATCGTCTGCATTAGCGTGATGTATCTACGCGGGCACGAACCCAACTTGCCGCGTCCGTTTAAGGTGCCGCTCTATCCGATCGTGCCGATCCTCGGCATCATCATGTGCGTCATCTTCATGATGGGTCCGATCGTGCTCGACATCGTGTCGAAAGGTATCGGCGTCGACCTGCTGGGCGCGATTGTCGGCACGCCCGATCCGGGCTTCCGGCGCGATCCGGTCGCACTGGGCATTTTGGTTGTCTACATTATCGTCGGCGCGTTGATTTACATGCTGTACGGCTACCGCAATTCGAGGCTGGGCCGAGGCGAAGGTCCGCCGACCTCGCCGCCGGCAGAGCCGCCAGGCGATCCGCTGACGCCGAGCGGCACGCATACGGGCTGAGCTCGGCTCCATGCACATGAGAGAGGCGCGGTTTAGCCGCGCCTCTCTTTTTTGAGCTAGGCGACGGCATTTACGCCACAAGCCGGTCTGATTGACCTTCGGCGCCTGTAGGTAATCTCAACGTGAAGCAGGAACCCACGCCCAGCACGCTCGTCACGGTGACATCGCCGCCCCTCGCACGGGCTAAACTCCGGGTGATGGACAGGCCGAGACCTGTCCCTCCATAACACTCGGAAATGGCGGGGTTGGCTTGGGCAAAGGGCATGAAGAGCCGGGGCAGATCGTCCTCGGCGATTCCGATGCCGTTGTCTTTGACTTCGAACGCCACCATGTCGCCGCGCGGGGTCGACTGGCGTTGTGCAGTTAGCGAGACTTCGCCTCGCTTCGTGAACTTCAGAGCGTTGCTCACCAGATTTGTAAGGCATTGACTTAAGCGAAGCGGATCAGCGAACACGGTCGAGACATTAGGCGATATTGTGATTGAGAGCGCGTTGCCAGAAGCTTCCGCCAATGCACGCATCGGCGCTTCGATTTCATTTATCGAGCCGCTTACGCAGACGGGCTCGCATTCGACCCTGAGCGTTCCGGCGCTGGCTCGTGAATGATCAAGCACGTCGTTGATGAGCCGGTTCAGGTGGCGAGCGGCGAGCAGAACGGACGCAGCGTCCGCTGTCACTTGCCGTCCCGCGGGTCCAAGCTCGGCGCCTTGCTCCTGAATCATCTCGGCGTAACCAACGATCGCGTTCATCGGCGTTCGCAGCTCATGGGTCATCGTGGCGATGAAGTCTGATTTCGCTCGCACTGCCGCTTGAGCGGCCGCGATGGAGGCGCTGCTCTTTGTATAGGCCGATACAAGCCGCGCAGCGATGAAGAAGGCGCATGCGCCCAACAACAACAAAACTAGCAAGCTGGCGCCGACTTCGCCCGCTAAGGCGGTGGTGCCGGGCCTTTCCCGCGTCCAGATTAGATAACCGTTTGTCGACGCGTTCGATCCGGCGATGGAGAGCGAGACGTGCTCGTCATGGTCGATCGCGTCAACGGTATCTACGAAACCTAAGCCGCGCACCTGCAGGCCTTCCGCAATGCTCGCGAGTTCCGCGGCGCTGATGAAGTCCAGGGCAACAAAAAGGTTCGTTGGTTTGGAGGCGTCCCGTGGCAATGGCGCGCCATTTTCCTCCGGCGTGATCGGGGTGACTGATAGCAGCACAAGCGCGCCATCATACACCGCGACCTCGGAGGCCGACATTAGTCCGGGATCGGTCTGGAGGGCGAGCGAAGGCCATTCCGTGTTGGCGCGGACCATCGTGCTGATTAGCGCTGCTACCTGATCGCTGTCGGCGGCATATTCGTCGGCAAGCCAAGTATAGCGTGCTTCGCCGGCCGCACCGATGACGAGAAAGCCGTCGGCGACGTTGGTATAGAAATTATCCTCTAGCCAGGCCTGATCCCAACTCGCCGTAGTTGCGTCGTAGGCGTCCGTCCAAACCGCGTAGTCCAAACCGATCCGCGCAATTGCCCTTTTGCGCGCGCCGAGCGCGCTCTCCACCAGCCGGGTCGAAGCGTCGATAGCGGCGCGGTCTTGGTTCAACGCGAAGCGATAGAGCGAGGCGACGGACAGAACTATGATGACGAGCACCAGCCCGAGAATAGGGGCGCCGACGCTAAGCCAGGCGACAGACCTCAGTCGCGAGCGGTCGGGAGGGTCTCGGAACATGCGCCCCGATATCTGAGCAAAGTTGATAAAGTGCTTGAGCCGGGGGCGGTGGGCCTCGGCCAAAAGGCATAGATCCGGGCGTCTGTTGGGCGCCGGGCCGGGGGCGCGAACTCCCTTTTTTGGAGAATGTCGGCGGTTGGTCGCCGGATGGCGGAACCATATGTTACCATCCGGGTTTAGGCCCGTTGGGGGAGCGATTGCCGCTGGGTGGGCTGGTTGCGATCCGCAATCACCAAGTCGCTCAGAAGGAGGAGAAACTGGAATGATCAAGCAACATCTGACGAGGGCCCGGACACTTGGCGTCGCGATCGTCGCCGCGCTGAGCCTTGGCGCTTGCGCCACCTATGATGACGAATTTGCCACGATCAACTCACGCCTCGACCAACTCGACGCGCGTGTCGCGAGCGCGGCCCAAAGTGCGGAATCCGCCAATCAGTCCGCGCAGCGCGCCAACCAACGGCTGGACCAAATGGAAGGCCGTATCCAACAGCTCGAAACGGGACCGGCTCGCAGACCGCGCGGCTAGTCGCCTCTTTCGCACGAACGGTTTGAGCCGGGTGCTTGGTGGTTTGTATCTGCCGCCGGGCCTTGAACAATTCGTGACGAGCAGTTTGACTCGGAGACCTAGTGGCTTGTGACAGGCCGCTAGGCCTTCGTCCTTTCAGGGAGCCACCATCTGTATGTGGACGCACTCTACGATCAGGGCTGTTCTTGGCTCGCTGGCGCTGGTGTGCGCGACCTCGGGCGTGGCCACCGCCGAGGAGATCGCCGCGCATCCGGCCGCCGCCGTTGATCAGCTTCCGCCAGGCCAGGATGTTTCCGACACGGTCGTTCAACTCGCGGGCTGGGTTGTCGCGACCAATGACAACCAAGGCTATCCGTTTGCGATCATCGACAAGGCCGCCGCGCAGGTGCTGGTGTTCGGTCCCGACGGTCGTCTTCGCGGCGCGGCGCCGGGCTTGTTCGGCTCGGCGGTTGGAGATCACACGGCCCCCGGCATCGCCGGACTTGCCCTTCGCGAAATCCCGGGCCGCGATCGTACAACACCTGCCGGTCGTTTTGTCGGCGGATTCGGTCCGTCAATCGATGCAGGGCGGGTGCTCTGGGTGGACTACGATTCCGCCGTCTCCATCCACCCGCTCACGGATGGCCCCAGGGAGCGACGCGCCGCACGTCTCGCGTCGCCTTCGCCGGACGACAACCGCATCACTCATGGCTGCATCAATGTCTCCGCCGAGTTCTACGAAGCCGTCATAAGGCCGACATTCGAGAGGGGCGGCGTGTTCTACGTGCTGCCGGATGAAGCGACATTAGCGGAGACTTTTCCGGAGTTTGCGGGCAGTGACGCGTCGTGACGTTGCGCGGAAAGACGCGCGAGCCGGTAGGCGCCGCTTAAGCCATCCGATCCGGCACAACCCAGCCGCGCCGCGCACATGCGGCCAGCACCGTGTTGCGCAGCAAGCAGGCGATCGTCATCGGTCCGACGCCGCCGGGAGAGGGGCTCACGGCCGCGGCGACCTCGATCGCTTCCTTGAAGTTCACGTCCCCGACCAGCTTGGTCTTGCCTTCGCCTTTCTCCGGCGCCGGCACGCGATTGGTGCCGACATCGATGACGATGGCGCCGGGGCGGATCCAGTCGCCGCGCACCATTTCGGCACGTCCCACAGCGGCCACCAGAATGTCGGCGCCGCGGCAGACCATTTTGAGATCGCGTGTCTTGGAGTGGGCGATGGTGACGGTGGCGTTCTGTTCGAGGAAGAGCAGCGCCGCCGGTTTGCCGACGAGAATGGAGCGGCCAATGACGACGACATTGGCGCCGCTGAGATCGGGGCGTTCAGTCTTGGCCAGGATCACGCAGCCGACCGGCGTGCAGGGGCGGAGACCCGCCTTGCCAAGCACCAGCTTGCCGGCGCTGGCCTCAGTGAGACCGTCGACATCCTTCAACGGGTCGAGGGCGGCGAGTACGTTGGCTTCGCTGATATGGTGTGGCAGCGGCAGCTGAACCAAAATGCCGTCCACATCCGGATCGCGCGATAGCGCGTCGACGCGGGCGATAAGATCCGCTTCCTGCGTGTCGCCCGGCAGGCGGACTTCAATAGAGCGCATGCCGACTTCGGCGGTCATCTTCACTTTGGAGCTCACGTAGACGTGGCTGGCCGGATCGTCGCCGACCAGGACGACCGCGAGCGCAGGCTGGGCGGGCAACGTCTTCACCGCTGCCGCAACTTCGGCACGGACATTGGCCGCGATGGCTTTGCCGTCGATGGTGCGTCCACTCATGCATGTTCCTCATGTTGTGCGAGAAACGCCGTGCGGTCGCCGCCTAGAGGGGTCAGCCGCACTCGCAACAGGCTCAGAGAATCGGCGCGCGCCCGAGCAGCACGCCCTCCAACCACCACGACACCTGGTCGCGCAGCAGCCAGATGATCAGCAGCAGCACGAGCACCGACAGATCGACACCTGCAACCGGCGGAATCAGCCGCCTCAGCGGGCGCAGCATCGGATCGCTCAGCCGGCTGGTGAACTCCCATACCGAGCGCACGAAGGCGTTGCGGCGACTGACGACGTCGAACGCGTAGAGCCATGAGATTACGACATAGACGATCAGGATGATCGAGATGATGCCGAGGATGGCGCGGATCAGCTCGAAAATGATGTGAATCAGGCCGGTTTCCATGCCCCCCTCTAGGGCGCTTCGGGCGCTTTCGGCAAGGCAGGCGCCTGCCTTGACGCCCCGGCGAGGCGGGCCGTATATCGCGCGTCCCCGCAAATCCCTGTGCGGTAAGGGCCCGTAGCTCAGCTGGGAGAGCGCCGCGTTCGCAATGCGGAGGTCAGGGGTTCGATCCCCCTCGGGTCCACCATCCCCACCGGAACGCCCTTAGTTTTCAACGGGGTTGTCAGTCCGGTCCGCGAAGGTTTGTCACTTGGCGTTCGCGGGGCGTTTCAGGACCAACCGTCTTATCGCCTCACGCGCGAGCCGTTCTTGGTCCGCCGCCGCGGTGTACCGTTCAATCTCGCGCAACGTGGCGTGACCCGTGATCGCCGCAACCTGTTTGGACGTGCAACCGGCTTCGACCAAGCGTACCGCCGCCGACTTCCGCAAGCCGTGAGCGCTTCGCGTGGTCAGGCCGGCGCCGTCGCACGCGTCGCGAAACCAATTGCCGAACCCGGCGACCGTGAACGGCTTTCCGTACGCGGTGGTCAGGAAGGTGAGATTATCGCGCGGGAGTTCGTCCAAGACCGACTTTAGGTCCGGGTGAAGCGGAATGACCAATTGCGCGCCGGTCTTTTGTTGAACCACCCGGATCGTGTCGCCGCTCACATGCTGACGGCCCATGCGGACCACGTCGGACCGACGTTGGCCGGTATAGAGCAACAACAGCAACGCTAGGCGTTCGCGCGAGCCCGCCGGCCAATGTTCAAGGTACTTCCCAACGTCGCCTTCGGACCACGCCACAAAGCCTTCGCCCGCGGGCTTGTATTTGCGGACGCCGTCGCACGGATTGTTCCGACGCCACCCGTTTTCGACCGCGAAGCCGCAAAGGATTTTCAGCACCTTGCGAAGCTTGTTCGCCGCTTCCGGTCCGCTCGCCTCAAACTTCGCCGCTAGGTGTTCCGTGACGGGTCGGCGTTCAAGGTGCGTGACGCGCTTCGCGCCGGGTTTCTCGCGCCAGTTGTCGATTGCGTGACGGTAGGTCTTTTGCGACGCGGGACTAAGCGAGAGAAATTGCGGCGACCGATAGTACGCCACCGCGAGCGCGTCGAATGTACCGGGCGCCGGGTCAGGCGAGCGTAGCGGTTGAAGCGGGGAGAACGCCGCCGCGGCGAGTTGGTACGCGGCCATGAATTCAACTTCGCCGGGACGGCCCGGAAGCGAAACGCGGGTGTGTCCCCGGCGGAAGTAGTAGCGCATACGCCCGTGGCGGTCGCGAAAGGAATTGACGTACGCGAGACGAAGGGTCGCCATTACCTGTCCCCGTCAAAGTCATTGACCCGTTCGCCTTCATCCCCGAGCGCGTCAAACGCAAGGTCAATCTCCCGTGAGTCGAAAATTAGCCGTGCGCCGACCCGCTTGGGGCGGGGCATCCGGCCTTCTGACACTAGCTTGTCAAACGTGTTCGGACTGACGCCTACATACCGAGCCGCTTCAACCCGATTGAGTCCGCGCGGACATGCGAAGGGAAGCGGACGGCTCATTTGCACAGCGCACAAAGGCGAATGAACGGACTGTCCGCACGGAACGGACGCGAGCAATTCAGACAGCGGCGGTCGATAACGACCGGCTCGGGTTCGGGCGTCTCGCGCGGGACGAATTGATGCGCCCAAGGATCATAAAGCCGTCGCGGTTTGGCGCGCGCCAGTTCGTCCCGCAATTGCTTGGCCGCTTCCACGTCGGGACGCCAATAGCGTTTGCGCGGGTGCTTGCCCCGTGTGGTCAATCCGCCGAATTGCCGGTTGACGCCGTACAGGCCGGAAGCTGCGCTCAATCCTAACATGCGGGCCGCTTCGGCGGGTGTGATCCATTCGGCATCGGTCGTCATGTCGTCTCAAAGTGATTGCGCGAGTTGACGACGATTGGCCGGCGTTGCGTAAGGTGTGACCGCGGAACCGGATCGTCGCCTTGTGAAGTCCGGGTGCTCGCGCGCCCGCTGACTCGGGAAAGACAATCCGCGGCCAATCTCAATTGTTCATGGCGAGCCGCCTTCGCTGTAGCTCGGTCACGAACGCGGCCAATTCGGCTTCCTTCAACGCCACAAGCGCGAAGACCTGTTCGTACGTGAGCGCGGCGATTGGTTCGCCAGCCGTGAGCCGTTCGATTGCTTCGCCCGCGTCGCGTATCACGCTTGCGCGTTGTGGTTCGGAAAGCGTGACCAACAACGGTGTCGGGTATTCTTCCGCTGGCGTCATTGTTGCCGCTCACGGTGGACACGGCGCGCGTGCTCTTGCGTCCAACGGCCTTCTTCGTGAAGCCGGGATATGTCCAGCGGCGTCAACAAATCCGCGTTCTTGGCAATGAACGCGCCGAGTCGCACGTACCGGCGAAGCGCAATGCGGGTTAGAAGCGCGCGGATCATGTCTTTGTGCTCGCAATCGGATCGTTCGGCGTCGGCGACGTGCGTAGCGGCGTGTGATCGTCGCCCCCTTCAATCGCCGGCAAATTCTCAAAGCGCCGGATTTCGTTTGAAGACATGGCGCCGATTTCGCGCGCGGTGCGGTACGCGTTCCACCGGGTCGCGGCGTCGCCGCGGAGCAAACCGCTTAGGTCATGCTCGATTACGTAAGTCCGGCGTCCCTCAGGCGTCAGCAAGCACCGCTGCATTGCCTGTTCCATCCGCGACGCCAACGGCTGTAGCGCGTTCTGGACAAGCGCCCGAGCCGCTTCCGCCGCGCTTCCGTAGCTCACGGAATCGTTCAAGCCTAAGACCGCCGGTGGAATCCCGAACACATGGCATACGTCTTGGTTGGATAGCTTGCGCGTTTCCAACACTTCAGCGTCAGTATTCGAGAACGTGACCGGTATATATTTTGCGCCAGGATCAAGAACCTTTGGCCGTTTCGGGTCTTGTTCCTCTTGGTCGGCGAGGCTTTCGCGGAAATCCTTTTTGCGACGCGCGTTCGCTTCGTACGGTTGAATGATGTACCCGCCGGACTTGAAGTCGTTGTCCGCGAGCTTTCGTGCGAAGTTGTTTAGCGTTAGCCCGAGCCCGAGAGCGCCGCGCGCGACCTCAATCGGACTCTTGCCAAGCAAACCGTCTTCGCTGCTACCCCGAATGTGCAGCACTTCATGTTCAAGCAAGAGCACCGGTCCTCGGTCGCCCATGTAGCGGAATCTCAATCGCCCGCTTTCGAGCCGTTCAACAGCGGTGCGCGTCGGGTCAAGCGGATAGAGCGCCACGACCTGTCCCGCGGCGTCCCGCTCAATGCGAGCGAACGCATTTCCACGCGTGTCCAAAGCGCGTACGAACAGTTCGCGCGCCTCAAAGGCTGTTTGCTGCGGGTTCGACAGGTCGGACAGCACGCCCGCAAGCGGGTGGTCCGAAACGCGTTCGCGTTCGCCGTTCGGCAACCGGCGATACAGCTTCAACGGAAGTTGCGCCATTAGCTCAGAACGAAGCGCGACGCACCGGGCCGCGACGGCAATGTTGCTTAGGACAGCATTGGGCGACACGTTGCCGGCGCCCGGATGCGACACGCGGTAGAATTCGCCACGCGTGAAGCCGTCGCCGCTTCGCGACTCTATGCCAAGCCAACTGCGGATTGCGGCGCGGATCATTGGCCGGACTCCAATTCGAGCAAGCGAAGACGCCGCGCCAACGGTGAGTCAGGCACACGCGAACGGGCGTGGACCACCGTCCCTTCGTACGCCGGGAAGCTGCGAACGATTGAGACTTCGCGTAGGTCAATGGCTTTGAGCGTGCGGAGCGTTCCGGTCCATTGTTCTTTGAGCGCCTTGAAGCCGAAGCTTGCGCCGCCCAATGAACCGGCTTCGGCTAACGCCAGAATGTCGTACGCGAGCGCGATACGGAAGTGAAGACCGCGTGTGTCTTCGGACAGGTCCAACGACCTATTGCGCCGGCGCCCGAGCAACGACCGCGGGTCATGGTCCACAAGCGCCAGAATGTCGGCGTTCGGTTGGTCGCGGAGCGTCGCGCCGAACGCACCGGGCAAAATCAGTTCTTCAAAATCCGCGATCTTTGCACGCTCATTGAAGACCGCGGCGTATCCTTCAAGTTGCCTGTTCTTGGTCGCGCGCACTTCAAGTTCGGCGGCGCGACGTTCCATTTCGTTCGTCATCGTTTCGATTCCTTGCGCCGTGAGCGGGGAGTGACGGCAAGGCGCATCACTCCCCGCGTCGGCTTCATCCGGCGGACCGTGCGAAGGCGCCGGACGGGCTGACCCGTTAGGACAGCGTCGTGTCCATGTCGTTGGCGCCGGCGAAGCTTTGTTCGTGGCGCAAGACCACGTCGGCGCTCAGAAGGCCGCGAACTTCAACGCCGCCGGAAGCGAACGCGTCGCCGTACGGATTGACCAGCAGTTCAAGGTCACGCCAAATCCCAATCAGAAGGTCGCTGAATCGACCGAACACGATTGAGCGGTCAGCCGGCGAGCCGTTGCCGACAAGTGCGGTGCTGTTGAAGTAGCGATAGCCGTACAGCGACCGCGGGTCTTCCTGAATGAACCGACTGTCCGTGTTTGCAACGCGAACCGTGCTTTGCAGCTTGGCCGAACATTGCGGGTGTCCAACCCAAGCCAACGGGCCGTCGTCGATGAGCACGTTGTTGGTCGCCAGCGACGAAATGAGCCCGAGCCCTTCGGCCCAACTCGGCGTCGCGAACGTTCCGGGTGTGATGACTTGCAAGATGCCTTGCGGTGCGTCGTCGTCGGTCAGTGTGCCGAGCGCGCCGCCGTCCAGGCCGGCGGCGAATTGGCCGGCGAATGTGCGGCGGGCGAGGATTTCGACTTGCGGCGAAGCTTGAAGACGCATGTTGTTTGAGAAGGGAATGATTGCGCCAAGATGCTTCGGTTGCATCGTGCGGGCGTTCACGTCGATATCGCCGGCCGTGATCCCGTCGTTGTCGCCGACCCCTTGCGCGCGTGCGCGTCAGTCGGTGCACGGGGCGGAGAAGGTGCCGAAACGGCCGGGGAGCACGAACGAGCCGTGCGGGCCGACGACCGAAGCGGCGACAAGTTCGTCCGTGTAAAGCTCGGGGTGATGCTCAGTGAACACCGCGCCCGCGCCGCCACCGGCGGACGTGACCACGCGCTGTTCTTGGCCGAACCGCGGCGTCTGCATGATTTCGGTCGGAAGCCAAAGGCCGGCGGTGGACCGCTGTTGGTCGCGTGCGATCTGTTGCGAGACTTCAAGCAGGCGTCCCGCGTCAACGCCGGGCGTGCCGGCGAGGTAGTTCACGGCGTCCAGAAGACGGACTTCGCGTCGCGCGCGGTCGTAATCGGGAGCGCCAGACGGAACGGACGTTGCCGACGCGGCGCGCTCCAAAGCGTCCAGACGTTGCGCGCGTTCGATTTGCTGATTGAGCGCGCGCACTTCGTTTTCAAGCGCGTCGTATTCGGTCCGCTCGGCGTCGGACAGGTCGGCGCCGCGCGTTTCGGCGGCGGTCATAAGGGCGCGCATCCGTCCGATCTTGGCGGCGCGCTTTTCGAGAAGTTCGGGGAGTCTCACGGTGTTTCACCTTGCTAGTTGGGCCGGCGGGGGCCGGCGATGCGAGGCGAAGGGAACCGCGTTGGCGGGCCGAACTGGCGGGGGTCCCGGTCCGTGTTTCGTATTACGGAACAGTAAGGGGCGGGGCGGAAATGTGTCTCAATTCAGGCGGACGGACACATTCAGGCCACGATTTTCTAGGAAAAAAATCTCATCCGGAAGTTTTCCACGACGCCGCCGGTTCGGGACCGAACTGACCCACACAAAATCTGGTGGTTAACGGTCCGATTGGACCGCCGGACCACTAGCCCTTGTGTTAGGACGATGGTCCTAGGATTGTGGCGAGTCCGTACAGGGGCGTCCATGTGCTCGGGCGCTTGGCTAGCGGGACAGGGTCGAATGAGTCTGTAGCGCCGTCCTAGTGCGATTATGACGGGTCGTGGTTGTCGCCGACCGCGGCGCTTCCTAGCTGCATTCATTGGGAAGGGGTTGGTCGGACACGTTTGGAGAAGCGTCGGATGTTTGCTGTTGGCGATGTTGTGCAGTTGAAGTCGGGCGGTCCGCGAATGACCGTTCTTGAAGTCGAAGACGGTCACGTGATTACGACGTGGTTTGAGGAATCGAACGCTCGGCAAGGAGGCTTCCCCTTCGCCACTGTCCGCAAGGTGGATGACGGCCCGTCCGTACTGCATCCGAACATCGGGACGATTGCCTAGGGGCGTCGTGCTGGCGTTGCCGCCGGCTTATTTGTCCATTCCACCCGCGCTCATTCTTCGGTCCTGCGAGTGATGTTGTCTGTTGGTGTGGCCCTTAGTTTATCTAAGGGACACACAACAACAGCAACAGCAGTCCCCCGCGAGACGATCGGTAGTTATTCGCCGGCCTTCAACCACGGCAGCAACGGCGCGTCCGGTGTCGGTCCGACGCGCCATACCTTCGGCTTGTACCGCGTCGGCAGTTCTTCAACCGCCAACCGCCCGCACGCCAAGCCTTGGTTCAATATCGCGGTCACGGTCGCCGGGGGAAGCCGCCACCGCGTTACGACGGCGTCGCCCAAGCGTTCGGCTTTGGGCGCCCGGTCCGACACCTTCCACGGCTCCCCATTCCGACCCGCACGGACCATTTCGAGCAATTCCGGCCAATGCTCAAACTCAAAGTCCCCCGCGGCGGTCAGGTCATGGTCCACATAGACCACGCGCGCCATTAGATCGCCGTTGCCCAACCGAAGGTTCTGAAACTCCAAGACGTGCGGTTCGCCCTTGGGCGCATAGTTCGATTTCACGACTTGGACCTTGCCGTAATAGCCCTTTGGAAGGCCCTTCGCTTCTTTGTCAGTCAAAGGCCCGAGCGTCACCGCCACCCGAGCATTGTTTATGATCGCGCCGGCGCCGCGGCTGGAATCCTGTCCGCCGTCGCCGCCCTTCTTCGCATGGTGGATCACAAGAACCGGAATTTGGAATTCGCGGGCAATGTCCCGCAACGCGCGCATAAGCGCGTCCATGTCCGCGTTGTCGTTTTCATTCAGTCCCGCCGACAATTCAATGAGCGGGTCCGCGACAACAAAGCCGATGCGTTCCGCGCGGATCGTCTCTCGCAAGTCTTCATACGTCGGGGTTCGCTGAATCGTCGCCCCATAACCGACGCCGCGCCGCACAAGCGC
>CALBSY010000077.1 GCA_937967725.1 uncultured Alphaproteobacteria bacterium
TTCACTTGAGATTCTGGCCAAACATCTCCGCCTTCATACGATCGCCGGCGCCAAAGGCGATCCCCGCGTGGTGTTGAGCGATCCGGCATTTCCTGCCGGCTATCAGTTGCTGCCGCCGCCGTCGTGCTTCGCGCCGGGTCAACGGCCGCTCGTACTCGATTCACGCGGCCGCGTGGTTGATATTTATAGCCCCGACGGCGCCAGTGCGCTGGAGCTGAACCTCGATCTGCTCGAACGGGCGCGTGAGGTCTGGTCTAAACTCGATATCAAGAAGCGCCCCACGACCGTCAAATACCGAAGCTTTAACGGCAGCCGCACGACTACGGTTCAGCAAGTCATGCAGAGCGCAAGCGGCCGCTGGTCGCTGGCTGAGACTAACGACGGCGACGGCGGCGTGCCAGATTGGAGCCTTTCGCACGGCGGAATCGAGTTGCGCCGCTTCAAAGGCGAGCACCTTCAATTTCTTAAGGGTGCGGAATTTGCCATCGCGCTCGGCGAGCAGCTGTCGACGCTCAAAGTGGGCGCGTTCTCGCTGTCGGCAAAGCGGTTAGAGCGCCTCGAGCGGGTCGAAGTCCAAACCAACGACCTGGGCTATTTCCCGCTTCAACCGGTCCACATTTCCGTGTTCCTGCACGGCGCCGCGCCATGGGGCGCCGACACCCAAATTGATCTGCAACGCATCAGCGCTGCGCAGGAAGGCGACGCCGATAAAGCAATACTTGATTTCAGCTCGGTGGGCGGTGCGCGCATGCCCCTCGCCGACGGCCTTCGCATCACCTTGCCAGCGCCGGAGGAGCCCGGCGCCTATCGCGTTGCGCTACGGATCAAAGGAATTCTCGTCGGCGCATCAACGGCGTTCGTGGTCAGCGCACGCAGCGAAACTCCGGAAGATCTGGAGTTCTCGCCGCTGCCGGACGCCTCAGAGACGTCCAAGCGTAGGGCGACGCCGAAGAAAGCAAGACGGCGCGCGCCGCGCTAACTGTTCCGCCCAGTGCAAATGCGTTAAAAGGAGGTATTCCATTGGGTGGGCTCCCGGCGTGATGAAGGCCAAGGCGCAACTTCCCGAACGATGCATCGTCACGATGCTCCACTACGACGTCGTCGGTTCCACGCGCCACATCGCCGACTGCGAACCGGAAGAAGCGCGCGACATGTTGCGCCGATGGCTCGCTCCGGTCGAGGCCGCCGTCGTGAGCGCCGGGGGCTTTGTGGTCGATCCCGAAGGCGACGGCGGTCTCGCCGTATTCGGCTGGCCCCTTGCCTGCGAGGACCACGCCGACCGCGCATGCACCGCCGCTTGGGACTTGCAGCACCTCGCCGTGACGCATGCGCCTCTGCACGATCGTTCGGGCGCATCAGTGCAGTTTCGCGCTGGGGTTCACTCGGGACTTGTGTTCTTTTGGCGCGAGGATGGCCGCGCCCGCGTCTCCGGCGTGCCCGTGCATCTCGCTGCGGCGCTTCAGAAAGCGGCGCCCCCGGGCGGGGTCCTGATCAGCACCAAGACGCTCGGTCTGTGTCGCACCAAACTCCTGATCACGCCGCAGTCGCGGCCACCGGCGCTTGACGACTTGGACATCGATGTCCTGAGCCTAGACGCTCGCCCACACGAGGCGTCTGACGTCGAATTTGCTCGCCGTTACGCGGCCCCGATGATCGGACGGCGCGAGCAGATGGATATCCTTCGCCGCGCTCTTCCGGGCGGCGCCGAACAAGGTTCGGTTGCGGTGATAGGCGAGCCCGGAATCGGAAAGAGTCGCCTCGCCGCCGCGATAGCGAACGAAGTGCGGGAGCTAGGTGCGTACGTATTCGCGTTCTTCGGCGACAGACAAAAGGCCACAACACCGTTTGCGGCGGCGCGCGCACTAATCCTACAAGCGCTGCAAGCGCGCGGCCCCATCTCGCACGATCAGATCATCGCGGCGCTGACGGAGGCGGGCTTGCCCTGGGACGACGTTGAGTGCGTCGCCCCAGTGATCAGCGGGCGCCGCGCCGGAGTGAGCCGCCGTAAGCGCGTCAATCAAACGCCCACAGTCGTCGCTCGCGCGCTTGTCTCGACCTTCAGCGCGCTTACCGCCTCAAAGACCGTGGCCGTGTTGGTGGAAGACCTCCATCTCCTCGACGCAGAAAGCCGCCAGTTCCTGCACCTGCTGGAACGTGCAGACAGTGGATCGCTATCGCTTGTGCTCACTGGACGTCCAGAGGCGTTGACGCACGCACAAGACATCGTCCGCACGGTCGTGCACCTGCCCACTCTCCCCGACGCGGATATGGCGGCGCTGGCGGAACGGCTATGGGACGGCGAGCCGCTCGCCTCGACCGCGATGCAAGAGTTGCTGCGCCGCGCAGACGGCGTTCCATTTGTGCTCGAACAGATCATTTCCTCGCTCGACCCCGAGCAGAAACCAACGTTGGACCCGCTTCCGGACAGTGTGAAATCTGTGATCCATGCGCGTCTCAATCGGCTTTCTGCGAGCGCCAAGGCGACGGTGCAGGCGCTCAGTCTTCTGGGCGACGAAGTCGAGGTTTCGATCGCCAAAGCAGTGCTCGGACGGAGCGAGGAAAAACTCACCCGCGCGTTCATCGAGCTCGAACAGTTCGCCTTCATTCATGCTCCGCTCGGACCCACCGTCCGCTTCCGTCATCAGACGATCACTGAGTCGTGCCTGGAAACCTTGCCACGCGAGCGGCGCGTCCGCTTGCACCGCGCCGCGGTCGCCGCCTTGCTGAATGACAAATCCGATCCCGCAGGCCGTTATGAGCGACTTGCCATGCACGCCGAGGGCGCGGAAGACTTCGCACAGGCGCTCGACTTTCTATGGGAAAGTGGCGTCATCGCGCGCGATAGTTCGGCGATTGCATCTCTCCGCCTGATCCTTAGCCGCGCGACAGCACTTGCAAGCCGCATCGGTCCCGCGGCCGAGGAAAAGTATGTCGACTTCGTCCTGATGGCGTTCGCCACACTGCTGCAAGCAGGCGAGTTCGACGAAATGAAATCGGTGCTGCCGCGCGTAACAGAACTGGCGCGCGAGCAGGACCGGCCGGATCGCGTTTGCGGTGCGATGTCGCAAATGGCGATGGTTTGCTGGTTCGACGGTGACTACGAACAGGGATTGAGGATTGCCGAATCAGCGATCGATCTTGCCCGCACGCTGAACTCGCTACCACTCTTGTTCTCCAATCAACTGATGATGGCTAATAACCTGCATGGAATGGGCCAGATGCGCCGCGCTATTGCGACGCTCGAAGATCTTTGCCGTGTTCTGACCGGAGAGTTGGAAACAGCTCGACTGGGCGCAGCCGCGATACCGCGTTCTATGACCCATGCGTTTATGAGCTGGTTCCTCTTGGACACCGGAGAGTACGACGCTTCAATTCGTCACGGTAATCAGGCGCTCGAGATCGCGGTGCGCGAAGGAGACGCCTATTCAGAAGTGCTGGCGCGGCATTCGCTCGGCCGGGCGCTCTTGCTCGCCGGCCGCGACGAAGAAGGGTTGGAGTGTTTGCGCCTTGCACTCGAACTGATTGACGCCAATGGTTACGACGCCATCAAACCACATGCGACCGGCAGCATCTCGATTGGCTTGGCGCGCTGCGGACGCGCCGCCGAGGCTGTCGCCCTCGGCCAAGCCTGCTTCGACCGCGGCCTGCACCAACGTACGGGTAAGCTCGAACGGTTTCATCTCTACGCCGGCCACGCAGAAGCGCTGTTCGCGGCCGGTGAAACCGAGCGCGGCCTGGCGAATTTGGACAAAGCGATCCGCATCGCACGCGAGATCAACAATCCCTGCCTGCTTGTTGACGGCTTGGCGCTGCGCGCTCACCTGGGCGCTATGCTGGACGCGCCGAAGCAGGACGTCGAGCGCGACCTTGCCGAATGCGCCGATATTTGCGGCCGGTTTGGCCTCGTGGCGCGCGTATTCGAACCGCTTGCGCTCAGCGAACCCGCGTAAACCGCGCCCACATCCCGATCGGCACCGTCAGCATCTTTTTGACCTCGCCGTTTGGCCCGGCCACCCGCCGCAATCCCTCCAACCGGCTCGCCGCCTTCAGACATTCGATCAGTATGATCAACGCAATACGATCGCGGCCCCAGCAGTCGCGATCACTTGTGCTGACGCCGAACAACAAATACTTGGAGATGTCGCGCTCAGGTCCTGGTAGGAACGGGGCGAGCGAGAACTGTTTGTCGAACCCGCCGCGCTCATCGAACAACGCCGCTTTGATGATGACCGTCACCCACTCTCCCGCGGATATCTTCGCCTTGCTTGGCAGGACCGTGTTCTTGACGCATTGGCGCAGGCGCACGGGCATGTTCGGATTGAAACGCTCAGCTTCATAGACAAGGCGCTCCCAACCAGACGGCCCGCGATAATCGGGCGCTTCGTCGGTCCCGATGTAGTATCGCGGGCCGACATCGAAAATCTTCGCGAGAGTCCCCAGATCGATACGGAAATCGAACAGTGTCGTGAACACAGACGCAAACGTCAGTGGGACAACTGCCAGCGCCGTACCGGCGAGTTCGAACAAGAGCATCGAAACGTCGCGGTAATAATTGCAGTTTGGGTACTTATTCTTGTACCAATCCCCTTCGCTTGCGACGAAGGCGTCGACTAACGTGCCTGGGGTCTCCGGGCGTTTTGCACGCGCACGGGCAAGGATGGAATCGATGTGCGTTAGCATTTCCAGCGCCGCCTGCTGTGAAAGCGGTTTCAGATCCTGAATATTCTTGACGTTGCCGATAAGGTCGGCGAGCACCAGCACCGACCAAATCTGCATGCTGGCCATGCCGGGATTGTCGGGCTTGCGGCCAGACAACGCCGCCAGCCACTCCGGGTGCAGTTCGCCAGCATGCTGACGCGAGAACGGCAGCGCCAAACCCAACTCAGTGAGCCAGGTGGGGCCACGCACGCCAAGAATTTGATCGATGATGGCGTATGTGGTTTCCGCAGCGAGGTAGTGTATTAGATCGATACGCCGCGCCGGTCCGGTGCGCCGCAGTGCCGCCGCCACGCGCGCGCGCGCCACGCCGCGGACGCGATCCTCCAGGCCGTCGGGGTAAC
>CALBSY010000078.1 GCA_937967725.1 uncultured Alphaproteobacteria bacterium
CACCGTGGCAATGCGCTTAGCCCCGGCCATTTGTACACCTCGGGGGGCGCGCGCGAAGGCGCCGGCGCTGAACCCTTCCCTGTACCGCCCAGTCCGTTCGACCACTCCTCGGACGCCCGGCCGCCCCTGCCCGCCGCACGCGTCGAACCGCACGCCGAGAGCTACACTGGCGAGAGCGCATCCTCGAAACGGCATCGGCTCGGTGAGAGCTTCGGCAAAGACGGCGCGGACGCCGCCGTTATCACATCACCCGCATCCATTGCATGGCTAATGAACATCCGTGGCGGTGATGTCGCGCGCACGCCGCTGCCGCTTGGTGAGGCGATTCTGCGCAAGGACGGCACGGCCGATCTCTTTCTCGCTGACGAAAAGGTGTCGCCGGAGTTGAAGCAATGGCTCGGAAACGAGGTGGCTGTACGGCCCAGCGGAGAATTGGCCGCTGCGCTGCGGGAGCTCGGTGGCAAGAAGGTGCGGCTTGATCCGGCCAGCGCATCAGCCTGGTATTTTGAACAATTGCGAGACGCGGGCGCTGAGATCGTGCGCGGACAAGATCCGGTTGTGCTGCCGCGCGCGTGCAAGAACGACGCGGAGATCGAGGGTTCGCGCCAGGCACACCGGCGTGACGGCGCGGCGGTCACCCGCTTTCTGCATTGGCTAGCGACGGACGGACAGAGCGGCAAGGTGCAGGAGATCGAGGCGTGCCAGAAGCTGGAGAGCTTTCGGCGGGATACCGGCGCGTTGAAAGACCTGTCGTTTGATTCGATTTCCGGCGCCGGCCCCAACGGGGCGATCGTGCACTATCGGGTAACCAAGAAAACCAACCGGCGCCTCGCGCGCGGTTCGCTGTTCCTGATCGACAGCGGCGGCCAATATCTCGACGGCACCACCGACATCACCCGCACCGTGGCGATCGGACGCCCGAACAAGGAAATGAAAGAGCGTTTCACGCGCGTGCTAAAGGGTCATATCGCGCTGTCGCGCGTGCGCTTCCCGAAAGGCACGACCGGCCACCAGCTCGACGCGCTGGCGCGCATGAGTTTGTGGGAAGGCGGGCTCGACTACGATCACGGCACCGGCCACGGCGTCGGCTCGTATCTCGGCGTGCATGAAGGGCCGCAGCGCATCGCCAAGTTCGTGAACACGCAGCCGCTCGAACCCGGGATGATCGTCTCCAACGAGCCGGGTTATTACAAGACGGGCGGCTACGGCATCCGCATCGAGAACCTGCAGGTGGTGACGCCGGCGCAGGAGATCGAGGGCGGCGAACGTCCGATGCTCGGGTTCGAAACGCTGACGCTGGCGCCGATCGCGCGCGAGCTGATCGTCAAGCAGATGCTGAGCAAGGAAGAGCGCGCCTGGGTGGACGAGTATCACGCCCGCGTGTGGCGCGAGATCGGCCCACAGCTCGACGGCGAAACTAAAGCTTGGCTGGAAGCGGCGACTAAGCCGTTGTAACCGTCGGCGGGCCTTGTGGGAGGAACGCCATGTCGAACACCGAACCCGTCCGTGCGCTCTACGCCGCTTTCGCCAAGGGCGACATGGCCGCCGCGCTCGCCACCATGACGGCGGACATCACCTGGAACGAGGCGGAGAATTACCCTTACGCCGACCACAATCCGTATGTCGGCCCTGACGCCGTGCTTAACGGCGTGTTCGCGCGCATCGGCGCCGACTGGGAGGGCTTCGCCGCCGTTCCGGACGAAATCATCGACGGCGGTGACACGGTCGTCGCGCTGGGCCATTACAGCGGCGCGTACAAGGCGACCGGCAAGCCGATGCGCGCGCAGTTCGCGCACGTGTTCCGCGTCAAGAACGGCAAGATCGCCGCGTTCCAGCAATACGCCGACACTTTGGGCACGGCGCAGGCGATGCAGCGCTAGGTCGACGCGCCACCGTGTGAACGATTTACGAAGACGCGCGTTGTCGGCGAATGGCGCTGCGCGAACAGGTGAAACGGCTGGCGCACGGCCCGTGGGCTTACCCGATCGCGGGCGTCATCGGCTTTCTGGAAGGCTCGTTCATCGTGGTGGCGGTGGAGCCGTTGCTGATCCCAATGATGTTGGCGCGCGGACGCAGCATCTGGCTGCTCACGCTCTGCCCCATCGTCGGCAACGTTCTGGCCGCGCTGCTGATGTATTGGTTCGGCGCGACCTTGGCTGAGCCGGTGATCGAGCCGTTTGCGCGCATGATCGGCGCGGAAGACGACTACATTCAGGCGCTGGGCGATCTGCGCGAAAATGGCTTCTGGGCGCTGTTCCTGATTGGCATAACGCCCTTCCCGTTTCAGCTCGGCACCGCCGCGGCCGGCGCGGCCGGCTATTCGCTCGGGCTGTTCGTGCTGGCCGTCGCAGTGTCGCGCGGCCTGCGCTATTTCGTGCTAGCCGCGCTGGTGCGCGTGATCGGCGCGCGCGTGGAGGGCTGGCTGCAGAAGTACGAACTCGAATTGTTCGTCGGCGGCATGATCGTGTTTCTCGGCCTCGGCGCGCTCATCCTGCTGCTTTAAGAGCTGAGGTCGATCCAGGCGTCTTCGTCGATGACCTTCACGCCGTGCTTTTCGGCTTCGGCGAGCTTCGAGCCCGCGCCGGGGCCGGCGACGATCAGATCGGTTTTCTTCGAGACGCTGCCGGACACTTTGGCGCCCAACGCCACGGCGCGCGCCTTGGCTTCGTCGCGCGTCATCTTCTCCAGCGTACCGGTGAAGACGATGGTGAGGCCGGCGACCTTGCTTGACGTCGCAGCCTTGGGTTCGGCCTTCGGCGTGACCTGCTTGAGCAAGCGGTCGAGCGCGGCGCGATTGTGCTTCTCGGCGAAGAACTTCACCAAATGCCCCGCCGCCACGAGGCCGACGCCATCGATGCGCGCCAGCGCCAGATAGGGCTCGCCGGGCGCAGCCTTCGCCGCGCGCTTCACGGCGGCGATCGCATCGCGCCACGATTCATAGCGCGCCAGCAGCGATTCCCACGCCTTGGCGCTAACGCCTTTCAGCTTTGGCGCTTCGCCTGCGTCGAACAGATCGCCGGCGGCTTTGAGCGTATCGGCCGCACCAATGAGATGGGCGCGCGCGCTCTCGCTGACGCCCTCGATCAGTTCCAGCTCTTCATACGCTTCGCCCGGGCGCGCGGCGACGGCGGCGTCCACTGCTTCGCGAAATGCGTCCCAGGTTTCGAAATAGCGCCCCAGCACGCCAGCGGTGGTTTCGCCGATATCGCGGATACCGAGCGCGTAGATGAAGCGCGACAATTTCACTTCGCGGCGCGTTTCGATGGCCGCGAATAGATTGGCGACGCTCTTTTCGCCATAGCCCTCGCGTTCGACGATGGCGGCTTCGTGCTTGGCGAGCGCAAAGATGTCGGCGGGCTCCTTGATGAAGCCGGCTTCGAAGAATTCTTCGATCTGTTTGATGCCGAGGCCTTCGATGTCCATCGCCCGGCGCGACACGAAATGGCGCAAGTGCTCGATGCGCTGGAACGGACAGGCGAACTCGCCGGTGCAGCGGCGTACGCTGCCCTCTTCCGCGGAGACAGGCGTTTTCAGCGGACACGGGCAGGTTTCGGGGAAATGGTAGCGGCGCGCGTTCTTGGCGCGCTTCTCCAACACCACATCCACAATCTGCGGAATGACGTCGCCAGCGCGCTGCACAATGACGGTGTCGCCGATACGCAGATCCTTGCCGCCGCGAATGGGCTGGCCGTCATTGGCGACGCCGGCAATGTAGTCGGGATTGTGCAGCGTCACATTCGTGACCGTAACGCCGCCGACGAAAATCGGCTTGAGGCGCCCGACCGGCGTCAGCGCGCCGGTGCGGCCAACCTGAATGTCGATGCCTTCGAGCGTGGTTTGCGCCTGTTCAGCGGCGAACTTGTGCGCGATGGCCCAGCGCGGACTGCGCGAGACGAAACCAAGCCGGTTCTGCAGCGCGAGTGAATCGACCTTGTAAACGACGCCATCGATTTCGTAGGCGAGCTTCTGACGCCCGCCGAGAATGCGCTCGTAGATTTCCAACAATTCGTCGGCGTTCTTGGCGCGCCTGATCGAAGCGAGCGGAAAGCCGAAATCTTCCAGTCGGCGCACGCTGTCATATTGCGTATCCGCCAGCGGCTCCGACAACTCGCCCCAGCCATGCGCGAAGAAGCGCAACGGGCGCGTGGCGGTGATTTTCGGATCGAGTTGGCGCAGCGCGCCGGCGGCCGAGTTGCGCGGATTGACGTAGGTCTGCTTGCCCTCCGCTTCGAGCTTGGCGTTCATCTTGGCGAACGCCGCCTTCTCCATATAGACCTCGCCGCGCACTTCGAGCACGGCGGGCGCGCCTTTGATCGACTTGGGCACATCATTGAGCGTGCGTAGATTGGCGGTGACGTCCTCTCCTTCGCGGCCATCGCCGCGCGTCGCGCCCTGCACGAAGCGGCCGTTCTCGTAGCGCAGCGAAGCCGAGAGACCGTCGATCTTCGGCTCGGCCGTGATCGCCGGCGGCGCGTCGAGATTGAGAAAGCGCTGCACGCGGGCGACGAAGGCGCGCGCGTCGTCGGCGTCGAAGGCGTTGTCGAGCGACAGCATCGGCACGGCATGGCGGACCTTGCCGAACTTCTCCGCCGGCGCCGCGCCCACGCGCATGGACGGGCTGTCCTCGCGCACGAGATCGGGAAAGCGCGCCTCGATCGCGGCGTTGCGCTTGCGCAGCGCGTCGTACTCCGCGTCGGTGAGTTGCGGCGCGTCCTTTGCGTAGTAGAGCTCGTCATGCCGCGCGATCTCGCTAGCCAGACGCCCGAGCTCTGCGGCGGCTTCTTTCGGTGTGAGCTTGTCGACGGGCTTATCGCTCATGCGGGCAGTTTAGACGGACTCAGGGAGAGCGCCCGCTAATTATGCGCTGCTTAAAAAATCGCTCCGAAGGTGCGGCGGAACCAGCCGCGGCGCTCGGCTTCCTCCTGAGCCACGGGCGCCACGCCGGAATCGGTCATCAAGGCGTACGAACGTTCGTACCACTCGTTGCCGGGGAAGTTGTGACCCAAGATAGCGGCCATGCGCTGCGCTTCCTCAGTCATCCCGACAGACAGGTAGGCCTCGACCAGCCGGTGCAACGCTTCCGGCACGTGCGACGTGCGCTGGAAGTTCTCGTTCTCGATCACGATGCGG
>CALBSY010000079.1 GCA_937967725.1 uncultured Alphaproteobacteria bacterium
CTATATCGGCTACGGCCAGCCGGGTCACATGGCGCTCTATGCCATCGGCATCATCTTCTTCTGCTTTTTCTACACCTCGATAGTGTTCAACCCGGAGGAGACGGCTGACAATCTGCGCAAGTACGGCGGCTTCCTGCCCGGCATCCGCCCCGGCAAGAAGACCGCGGAGTATCTCGACTACGTGCTGACGCGTCTCACCGTCATCGGCGCGGCGTACATCACCGCGGTGTGCTTGCTGCCGGAAATTCTGATCAGCGCCTACAGTGTGCCGTTCTATCTCGGCGGCACCTCAATTCTGATCGTCATCTCGGTGACGCTGGACACCGTCTCGCAAGTTCAGTCGCACCTCGTCGCGCACCAATACGAAGGCCTAATCAAGCGTTCGAAGCTGCGTGGCGGAAGCAGCGGCGGCGGCGGGATGCTCAAGAAATGAACTTGATCCTGTTCGGCCCGCCCGCGGCCGGCAAGGGCACGCAGGCCAAGCGGCTGACGGCTGAGCGCGGCTACGTGCAGCTCTCCACCGGCGATATGCTGCGCGCTGCGCGCAAATCAGGCTCCGAGCTTGGCTTGAAGGTCGCCGCTATAATGGACTCGGGCTCGCTCGTTTCCGACGACATCGTCATCGCGCTGATCGAAGAGGCGTTGGAAGCCAACCAGGGCGCGCCGGGGTTTATCTTCGACGGTTTCCCGCGCACGGTGGCGCAAGCGCAAGCCCTCGACGCGCTGCTGCAGCGTCACGGTAAGAGCATCGACAAGGTGATCCGGCTCGAAGTCGATTCCGAGAAGCTGATCGGCCGCGTCGCCAAGCGTTTTGCCGAGGAGGGCAGGGCCGACGATAATCCCGAGAGCTACAAGGTCCGGCTTGACGCATACCTCAGCCAAACCGCGCCGCTGGTCGATTATTATAAGAAACAGGGCAAGCTCGCCGGCGTCGACGGCATGGCCGGCATTGAAAGCGTCGCGCAGAGCATCGCCAGCGCGCTCGACGCGGCGTAGGCGAAGCAGGCGCTCGTGACCGCGCCGCGCATCCGTTACGCCAAGAGCGGCGATATCAGCATCGCCTATCAGAGCGTCGGCGAAGGTCCGCTGACTATCGTCTTCGCCGGCGGCTGGATCTCGCACGTCGAGATCATGTGGGAGGATGCCTCTTTCGCGCGCTTCATGGCGAACCTCTCTTCGTTCGCGCGCGTGCTGTTGTTCGACAAGCGCGGCACAGGCGCCTCCGACCGCGATGTCGGCTATCCCACGCTCGACGACCGCATGGACGACATCCGCGCCGTGATGGATGACGCCGGCGTCGAGCGGGCGGCGATCTTCGGCGTCTCCGAGGGCGGCAACATGGCTTGCATGTTCGCCGCGGCCCACCCCGAACGTGTGAGCCACCTCATTCTTTTTGGCGTCTTCGCCAAGCGCGAGTGGTCGCCGGATTATCCCTGGGCGCCGACGAAGGAAACGCGCCAAGCCTGGATCGACGCGATCGAACGCGATTGGGGTGAGCCGCTGGACATCGAAGAGCTGGCGCCGAGCCGTAAGGGCGATCGCGCTTTCGCCGAATGGTTCGGCCGCCTCTACCGCCTGTCGGCGAGCCCCGGAACGGCGGTGCGGTTGGCGAAGCTCAACACGCTGATCGACGTGCGTGATGTTCTGCCCGCCATCAGCGCGCCGACGCTGGTGATCAACACCAAAGACGACCAGGCGGCGAAGGTGGAGGAGGCCCGCTACATCGCCAACCGCATTCCCAATGCGCGGCTGCTGGAGCTGGAGGGCGCCGATCACCTGCCGTGGTGCGAGAACATCACGGAAATCACCGGCGAAGTTGAAGAGTTCATCACCGGCGCGCGCGCGGCGACGCGCTCGGAGTCTGTCCTGGCCACGATCCTCTGCACCGATATCGTCGGCTCCACCGCGCGGCGCGCTGCGATGGGCGACGCCGCTTGGCAGAGCGTGATGCAGCGTCACGACAGCGCCGTACGAGCAATCCTCAGCCGGCGCCAGGGCGCTGTGATCAACACCACGGGCGACGGCTTCCTCGCCTCGTTCGCCAGTCCCGCCCGCGCGCTGCAGGCTGCGCTGGACATTCACGAGGCGTTGCGCGCGCTCGATCTGCCGGCGCGTGCGGGCGTGCATACCGGCGAGTGCCAACGCAGCGGCGCCAACGTCACGGGCGTCGCCATCGACATCGCCGTTCGCATTGCCGCGCTGGCCGAGGCCGGTGAAGTAACCGCCTCGCGCACTGTGCGCGATCTGACCATCGGCGCCGGGCTCGACTTCGCCTCCCGCGGCGAGCACGTCCTTAAGGGCGCGCCCGGCGCGTGGGAGATTTTTGCGGTGACGTCTAAAAGCTGAGCGCCGACGCCTTCACCCGTGCGATCCACGCTGCGAACTTCGCGACCCAATCCGTCAGCAGCGCGCGGAAGCCTTCCTCGGCGATTTCACCGTCCACCAATGTGTCTTCTCGGAAGTTGAGATAGATTTCGGGTTGCGCCGTAACGGCGACGCCAATCGCGCTCGCCACGCTGCGAAGGTGCGATTGCGCCGCGGCGGTGCCGACGGTTCCCAGCGTGGCTCCCACGATGGCGCCCGGCTTACCGGCCCAAGAATTTTTGCCCCACGGCCGCGCACCCCACTCGATCGCGTTCTTGAGCGCCGCGGAGAACGTGCGGTTGAATTCAGGCGTCACGAACAGGACCGCGTCGGCGCTTTCGATCTGTTGCTTGAAGCGCGTTACGGCGTCCGGCAGGTCCGCTTCCCGGTCCTGGTCGTACAGCGGCAGTCCGCCGATTTCGACGATCTGCAAATCGAGCTTCGGCCGGGCGAGGCGGGCCAACGCCTGGGCGAATTGGCGGTTGATGGAACTCTTCCGAAGGGAGCCGACAATTACGGCGACTTTGGCGGTCATCTTTATTCCCCTGGTATAGGTTTGTTACCAGGGCTATATGTGAGCCTATGAAATCGCCTCAAGAACGCACAGCGAAAGCACCAGGGCACACGCGTGTGTCCGACATCGAGTCCCGCGACTGCCGGGCCATCAGCGCCATCTTGCAGCGCATCGGCGACAAGTGGAGCGTGCTGATCATCACCCGGCTCGGCGAGGGGCCCAGAAGATTCAATGAAATCAAACGCATGATCGGGGGCATCTCACAGCGCATGCTGACGCTCACGCTCCGCAATCTCGAGCGGGACGGCCTCGTCAGCCGCACCGTTACACCCACGGTCCCGCCGCGCGTCGACTATGCGCTGACCGAGCTTGGCCGCGATCTGCTCATTCCCGTCTCCGCGCTCGGCGCTTGGGCGATTGAACACACCCCTTGCATCGAGGCGGCGCGCGCCCGATTTGACGCTTCCGATGCGGCGCAAACGCCGCAACAGGCGCGCATTTCGGCTGGTTGACGCGGCATTTCGCCCCGCTATAACCGCCGCTTCGCGAACACCCAGCCGCGATGTCCCCCGGTCCTGAGGCAGGCCCGGCGGCGTCGCGCCTATTGCGTTTGGAGCACCGGTTCTCATGGCTCGTATCGCCGGCGTAAACATTCCGACCCAGAAGCGCGTCGAAGTCGCGCTGCAGTACATCCACGGCATCGGCAAAGCCAACGCCATGGAGATTTGCGAGAAGGTCGGCATCGCGCGCGAACGGCGCGTCAGCGAACTGACCGACGCGGAAGTGCTGCAGCTGCGCGAAACCATCGACAAGGATTACACGGTGGAAGGCGACCTCCGCCGTGAAACCGCGACCAACATCAAGCGGCTGATGGATCTGGGCTGCTATCGTGGCCTGCGCCACCGCCGAGGCCTGCCGGTTCGCGGTCAGCGCACCCACACCAATGCGCGCACGCGCAAAGGCCCGGCCAAGCCGATCGCCGGTAAGAAGCAAGCTAAGAAGTAAGAAGGACGCGCCCGGCAATGGCCAAGGAATCCACCCGCGTTAAAAAGCGT
>CALBSY010000080.1 GCA_937967725.1 uncultured Alphaproteobacteria bacterium
TAATACGGCGACCTCGCTCGACATCATTTTCATCGGCACGAATGGGCGCATCATCAATGTGGCCGAACGCGCGACGCCGTATTCGGAAGCGCCGATCGAGGCGGAGGGGCTGACGGGCGCGGTTTTGGAAATTCGCGGCGGCCGCGCCGAAGAACTGGGAATTCGTCCAGGAGACGTAGTGCGGCACCGGATCTTCTCAGAATAGCGGCGTTGCCGTACGCGGCGGCGCGTGGCAAGGGAGCGCCGCAAGTCGGGGTGTAGCTCAGCCTGGTAGAGCATTAGCTTTGGGAGCTAAGGGTCGCGAGTTCGAATCCCGCCGCCCCGACCATTCTTTCCCAGCCAGTGAAGAGTACGCCGCGCTTCGGTGACGAAGCGCGGCGCCCTCATTCTACGAGCGTGCTGGCCTTACGGATAAGGTTCGCCGTTTTCGTAGAAGTACCGTCCCGATCTTGAATCGTAGAAGTAATAGCGACCCGAGCGCTCGTCATACCGCTCACGGCGGTTGTTGACGTTGCCGCAACGGCCTTCTTGGCGGCAGCCAAGATACCAACCGGCTGCGCCGCCGACGGCCGCGCCAGCAAGAGCCGCTTCGTCGTCACCGAGCACAGCGCCGGCTACGCCGCCAATGGCAGCGCCGCTAAGCGCGCCTTGTTCGCTCGGCGTCATGTTGGCGCACGCCGCGAGGCCCAACATGGCCGTAGAGGCGATAAGTGTTCCTACAAAACGCATGATTATCCTCCAGTACTTGGAGGCCAACGCCGGGCGCCAACGGGTGTTCCGGTCACATGTGCCTTACAAAAAAGTGATCAGACCACGCCTGCAGCGCGCAAGGTTCCCAGCTCTTCGGCGCTGATATTGAGCAGTTCGCTCAACACGGCGTCGGTATGTTCACCAAGTTGAGGCGGGGCCGCGCGCGTGAGCGGCGGCGTTTCGCTCAAGCGGAGCGGATTGGCGGCGAGGAGAAGTTCAGTTCCATCGCTGCGCATTATGGTTTCGACAGCGCGCCGGTCGCGAACGTGCGGGTCGGCGAACACTTGCGGCAGCGTGTTAATGGGGCCGCACGGAACGTTGGAGGCCTCTAGCGCCGCCACCCACTCGGCTGTCGTGCGCATTCGCAGAAGTCCGGTCAGCGCGGCAGTGAGTTCGGCGCGATTGGTGACACGGTCGTCGTTGGCGGCGAAGCGCGGATCATCGGCTAGCTGAGTATCCGCGATTTCACAGAAGCTGCG
Organism: uncultured Alphaproteobacteria bacterium; assembly: GCA_937967725.1. Classification (GTDB taxonomy): domain Bacteria; phylum Pseudomonadota; class Alphaproteobacteria; order Caulobacterales; family Aquidulcibacteraceae; genus Vitreimonas. Next base: position 1,230 of record CALBSY010000080.1, read on the forward strand.
GAACTGACGGTCGTTGCCGATGGCGAGGATGATATGGCCGTCCTTAGTGGCAAGCACCTGATAGGGGGCAATCGATGCGTGCTGGTTGCCCTGGCGCTGTGGCTGTTCAGCGGAGACGAGATAGCCGGCGCCGAGATTGGCCAGCATCGCCACTTGGCAGTCGAGCAGCGCCGCGTCGATGTGCTGGCCTTGGCCGGTGCGCTCGGCGTGGCGAAGCGCAGCGAGGATCGCCGTTACCGCGTACATGCCCGTGAAGAGATCAGCGACGGCGACGGCCGACTTCATCGGCTCGCCCTCGGGCTCGCCGGTCAGGCTCATCAGGCCGCCCATGCCCTGGACGATGTAGTCGTAGCCTGGGCGCTGAGCGTAGGGGCCGGTCTGCCCGAAGCCGGTGATCGAGCAGTAGACAATGGCTGGATTGATCGCGGCCAAGCTTTGGTAGTCGAGCCCGTACTTCTTGAGCCCGCCGCTCTTGAAATTCTCGACCAGGATTTGGCAGTGCGGCGCGAGCCGGCGCAGGAGCTCGGCGCCTTGCGGTTTTGAGAAATCGATCGTCACAGAGCGCTTGTTGCGGTTGGCGGCGAGGAAATAGGCGGCGTCGCCGTCACTGCCGTCCGCATTACGGAGGAAAGGCGGCCCCCAATCACGGGTGTCGTCGCCGGCGCCGGGCTTCTCGACTTTGATCACGTCCGCGCCGAGATCGCCTAAGATCTGAGTCGCCCAGGGGCCGGCCAGCACGCGCGAAAGGTCCAATACCCGCACGCCAGCGAGGGCGGCTTTGTCGGTTGAGGGTTCGGTCATGCAATCCCTGACACGCTTGCCCATATAGACGGCGCTGGTTAGAGCGAGCGCCATGAGCGAAGTCAAAACTCCCGTCGCCACGGGCGGCTGTCAGTGCGGCAAGGTGCGGTACGCACTTTATGTGGCGCCCGAAAACAGTCACGTCTGCCACTGCCGCATGTGCCAGCGCGCTACCGGCGGCGTGTTCGCCGCACTGGCGGGGGCGCCAAAGGAAAAGTTCGTCTGGACGGCGGGCGAACCGGGTTTCTATGCCAGCTCCAATCTGGCTAAGCGCGGCTATTGCCGCGATTGCGGCACGCCGCTTTCGTTCAGTTACGACCTGCCGGAGGCGCGCTTCTACGTGACCATTGGCTCGCTTGACGATCCGGAGGCGGTTCCGATCGTCAAGCAGTATGGCATCGAAAGCAGGCTTTCGTGGGTGAAGTTCTGCGATGAGGTGTCGGCGGAGAAGACCGGTGAAGATCCAAAGGCGGCCGCGTTCTTCTCGGGCATGACGAGTCACCAAGCTTGAGCACGGAGCTCACGCCGCTGCGTTCGCGTCTGCGCGGACTCTATTACGGCCACACCGATGCTGCATTGCGCTTCCAGGGCGTGCTGTTCGTCCTCGATGTGGCCATCGTCGGCTTCTTCATCTTTAGCCAATTCATTCATGACCCGCGCTGGTTTTGGATGGTCGACGCGTTCATCGCCGTTTTTTTGGCTTTGGATATGCTGGCGAAGTTCTACGCGCTCGGCACCTTGAAGCGGTGGATGCTCTATCCGTCCACCTGGGCCGACATTGTCGTTTTGGCGACGCTAGTGATCCCGCTATTCGCCAACCTCGGCTTCCTGCGGATTCTACGACTGTGGACGCTCGTGCACCGCGAACGGTTTTGGAATGTGCTCGGCGGGGGACGTTGGGACGACACACATGTCGAGGAAGTGACGCAGGCGGTCTTCACCCTCATCACGTTCATCTTCATCGCAGCGGGCGCCACACAGGCGCTGTTCCTTCGTCAGCACGACGAACTCAACAATTTCGTCGATGCGATCTATTTCGTGGTGTCGTCTCTGACCACAACCGGGTACGGCGACATCGTGTTGCAAAGCGCCTGGGGCCGGCTGTTCTCCGTCGGCTTGATGCTGACGGGCATCAGCTTGTTCCTTTCGATCGCGCAGAAACTGGTATCCACGCCAACGAAAGTCGTCATTTGTGAATGCGGGCTGGATCGCCATCAGATCGACGCCAAGCATTGCAAGAACTGCGGATTGCTTCTCGGTCCCCGCTTGCGCGGACGCGCGCGCGGCGCCAGGGGATAGCGCGGATTGGGCGGTTAGCTCAGCGGTAGAGCGTCTCCTTTACACGGAGAGGGTCGGGGGTTCGATCCCCTCACCGCCCACCACGCTATTGTCTCCTCTTCGCCGCCTCGGCGAGTGCATGCACGTCGCTATCGCCCGAGCTATTGGCGATGCGGAAGTCATCAAACCACTCGCCGGCGAAATCGATATCGCGGGTGGCTTCGTAATAGGGTCCACCCTCGGTGTAGTGGAGCAATTTAGCGCTATCGTCGTGCTTGTAATACTCGACGAGAAAATTCCAGTCGCGCGGCAGCTCGCCGATTAGATCGTCCGACTCAAGCCACTTGAATTGATGCAATTCTAGACCCGAAGCCGTGTTGACATAATCTGGCGTGAGCGCGGCGCACTTGGCGCAATTCATCAACATGACGCTTGACCAGTTCTTCTTGTTATAGCTGGTCTGTTGTTCGCCGAGGAACTTAACCGTCGTCGTAGGTTGGTGATCGTGCTTTACGCACATCACGGCGTAGCGGTCATCGCGGAGATTCCATAATTCGCTCAGGTCTGTGCGAACCACGGTATCGCAATCCATAAACAGCGCCCAACCTCGGTAATCGCACAGATACGGAGTGAGGAAGCGCGAGAACGAGAACTCGGTCGACTGCACCGCGACGCGCGGGCGGTTGAAGACGTGCGTGAGATGCTCAAGCTTAATCGGTGTGATCGCCACCGGCCGCGAGCTATGGCGAATGATGCTGTGGGCCGAGACGTTGTAGAGCACGGCCTGACGGCTGTCGTAGCCGATGAACACGCGAATGGTCTCGTCCGGGGCGGTCATCGCGCACTCCTAGCTGGCGCTGCTTCGTTCGCCGCCTAGGCGAAACGGCAATTTTGCGAGCAAGTCGCGTAAGCCCTGCTTAGAGCCGGGAACGGATTGCGGGTCAATTGACGTACGTTCGTGCAGTTTGGCCGCGATAAAGTCGGCCATGCGTTCCGGCGCGGAACGTGCGGGGTCTATGGAAACATGGCGGTCCAGAAAGGTCTTGGCGGCGGCCGCGTCGAAACTGGGATCGGCGCCATGCGCGCGCACGAGGTCGTTCAACTCGACCGGGTTGTTGGCCGTGTCGAAAGCGCCCATCGGTTCGCCGAATTCGGCGCGGCGTTCGTCGGCGAGCGGGTAGTAGATCACGCTCACGCCCGACGCGAGCGCTTCATAAATCACCGTTGAGGAACGCGTAACGAGCAGCGTGGCGCTCTTGAGCAGTTTCGAAAACGGCTCGTGCGACAGGTTGAGGCCGCCAAGTTCAGCAACGTTGAAAGGATGCGCGCAGATGACGTAATCGGGGTCGACAGATGCGGCGGCGTCGGCGCATGCGCGCGCCCAAACCGGCCCCTGATCTTTGGCGCCCTTCATGAACTTGTAGTTTATCAGCACACGTGCGCGTTGGGGCGACGCGCGCTCCGGGTTAAGCGCTTTTTCAATCGCGGGGGAACCGACGATGTGTTTGCGGCCGGGTAGGGTGTCGACGCCGGACTGTCCCCAAACCAAAAGGTCCTCGACCCGCTCCCAGTGACGTGGGTAGGCGAAACGCGCGCCCTCTACAATGCCGATGATCGGCACGCGCGGCTTGCGCAGTGACTCCAACTTGCGGATGAAATGTTTGGGGCCCCAATCGTTGCCGACGCAGACGACATCGCGTGCGCTCGCTCTGCTCAGCAACGCGGCGCTTTGGATGTACGCAACGCAGATCTCCCCGAGCGCCTTTTCCGCTGCTGCGTGGTCGGGATTGCCTTCCACAACGACAAAAGTGACCGCGTGGCCGCGCTGACGCAGCAACCGCGCCATTTCGGTGAAGATGCTGACGTGATTGCGATTGTGCGCGACGATGTAGAGCTGCGGCAGTTCGGGGGTCGCCATTGCGGCTTAAGGGCTCGGCGGCCAGTCCGCACGGCTGGTGATGTTCTCGAACACCGAGGCGGGTTTCATTTTTAGGCCGAGCACGTTGCGCGGTTTCTTGGTCTCCACAGTGAAGAAGTACTCGGCGCTCGATCCGGCTGCGGCGCGTGCAGCGACGATGGTGTCGCGCCACCATTCCAGAGGCTGGATCGTGCAGTGAGCATTCTCGCCGTTGGGCAGGATTTTGTCGGCGGGGTAGGAGGCTATGTTGCCGAACACGAATCTGCGCGCATAGCGGAATTGTTCTTCCAACACCCAAGGCAGATCCTGTTCGGGCAAATGCTCCAGTACGTCGACGCAGATCACGCCGTCGTATTGGCCCTCAGGCAAGCTAGAGTAGGGCTTGTAGCCTGGGTCGTAGCAGACGATGGATTCGACATTCCAATAATCCTGGACGGACGAGACTGGTTCACCTTTGAGTTTGAAGTCGCGGGTGCGGTAAGCGCCGCCCTTGCCGGCGCCATAGTCGAGGATGCTGCGGCTGTCGGTGGCGCGGATTAGCGACCGTATGAGCGGCATCTGCCGCTTGAGGCTGCCGCCGGAAAAGGCTTGCTCCGCCGGGATGTTCTGTGCCGGCAGGCCTTCGTCATGGACGACCTGGTACATGTTGAGCAGTTCGCGGTAGCGTTCGCTCGGCTCTGCGCGTGAGAAGGCCACTAGTCTTCGCCTCGTCGTTCAACCTTGTTTCGGACCGCTAATGAGCGAGTTCCGGCAGTCTCGTACTGGTCACAGGGTGCGAACTCAATGCCTGGGCCTGGTTTCGGACTGCTCGCGGGCCGAGGAGCGGGATGCTAGGATTCCCGCATGAACTGGACGCGGGGAGTAGTCCTGGGATTGGCGGCGCTGGGCGCAGCTGGGTGCGATCAGCTTGGCTGGCCGCCGGCGCAGACCGAATCAACCCCAGCACCCGCGCCGGCCGCACCGGCGGCCGATCCCGCCCTCCAGGGTCACGCCGGCGAAAGCTATTCGGACTTCGCGGCGGCGATGGAGGGCCGCTACGCGCCAGAGGCGCTGGGCCTCAACGCGGCCGACCGTGCGCGTTTGTGGCGGGCGATGGCCGTCTCCACGGGCGCCTTAATGGAAGGGGGCGGCGCGCAGGCGCTGGTGTTTCGCGGCTGTGCTGCGAACTCGTGCGCGGATGGCGTAGGCATCGTGGCGATTGATACCGCCACCGGCGCGGCATTCGCCGGTGTCGTTGACGCGGGCGGCGAGGAAATCTTCCTGCCAAACGAACGCATCGAGGCGCTGCTCAGGTTGAGTTCGCCGACGCGCGGCTGGCACGACCCTGAACCGACGCAGCCGCAGGCCGCACTGCCTGGTCCCGAGGCAGCCCCGCCTTAATCTTTGTGTGCGAGAAGGCGTGTTCCGGCGCGCTTGACCGGGGGTGCGCCTTGGCCTAACCCCCTGCCTCTTCGCGCCATCGGACGCGGGTGTAGCTCAGTTGGTTAGAGCGCCGGCCTGTCACGCCGGAGGTCGCGGGTTCGAGCCCCGTCACTCGCGCCACGCCCTGATTCTCTCACCGTTCTGCCGTGGACACCGGGCGCGGGCGCCACTAGCGTCCGGCGCAAATTCATGTCCTTCGCGGCTGCGGCGCCGGGGTCCCTGGCGCGGCGGCGCGATGCGTCTTAGGTGGAACTTATGGGCCTCGATCTGCTC
>CALBSY010000081.1 GCA_937967725.1 uncultured Alphaproteobacteria bacterium
CCCTGGTCCGCACGATCGCCGCCAGCCTCAACGCCGTCATTCCCCGCGCGGAAGCCGCTGGCGCGTCGGTCGTCGATGTCGTGCTTGCTGGAGGCGGCGCTCATCTCACCTTCCTGCCTGCCATCGTCCAAAAGGCAGGTGAAAGCATTCAAACCAACGTGCGCTTGCGCGTCGGCGCGCTTTCGCCAGTCAATCCGATCTATGAAGGCATTGATCCGATTCTGGCGGGGGTGTTTCCGCAGATCGCCATGTCCGTCGGCGGCGCGCTGGTGGAGATGATGCCGGCGCGCTAAGCGCGCGCCGCCTAACCCGCGCGCTTGATCGTCTCGGTGATCCCCTCGAACGCGACCACACTTGGCTGGCGCGCCGGCATACGATTGAAGGCGTCGAGCGCGGCGATCTTGTAAGCCTCCGCAAGCGTCGGATAGTTGAACGTGTTCTCGACGAAGTAGTCCAAGCCGCCGCCCAAGTTGAGCACGGCTTGGCCAATGTGGATCAACTCCGTCGCGCCCTCGCCGACAATGTGCACGCCGAGCAGGCGTCTCGTTTCCAGCGCGAAGATCATTTTCATGAAGCCGGAATTCAGCCCCATGATGTGGCCGCGCGAGGTTTCGCGGAACCGCGCGATGCCGGTCTCGTACGGCGCGCCTCTCTCGCGCACCTGCTCCTCTGTCATGCCGACCGTGGAGATTTCCGGCACCGAGTAGATGCCGTACGGGAAAAACTCCGGGGGCGCGTGCGCGGGCTCGTCGAACGCATGGCACGCCGCGATCCGGCCCTGCTCCATCGATGTCGACGCCAGCGATGGAAAGCCAATCACGTCGCCCACCGCGTAGATGTGCGGCGCACTCGTGCGGAAGCTGGCTTGGTCCACCGCGATGCGGCCGCGTTCATCTGCCGCCAGACCTGCCGCCTCCAGATTGAGCTGCGCGGTCGCGCCGGCGCGGCCAGCCGCGAACAGCACCATGTCGGCGGCAATCTGACGGTGATCCTCAAGCTGGATCATGCAGGCTTCCGGGCCGACCTTTGCGACGCTGCGGACTTTGCTGTTGAATCGCAAGCTTACGCCGCGGTCGCGCAGGTCGTGGATGAATTCATCCACGAGCTCGCGGTCGACGAATCCGAGCAATCCCGGCCCAGGCTCAATCACTGTCACCTTCACGTCGAGCGCGGAGAAGATCGTCGCGTACTCCACGCCAATCACGCTTGCGCCGATCACGGCGAGGGAGCGCGGCACCCGCTTCAGGTCCAGGATTTCATCGGCGTCGACAACACTTTCGCCGTCAAACGGAATGTAGGCTGGTCGGAAAGGCCGTGTGCCAACGGCGATGACGATGCGGTCGCCGTGATAATGGCGCACCTCGCCGCTCTCGCCCGTCACCTCAACCGCGTGCGGTCCTAAGAACCGCGCGGCGCCAGCCACCCAGGTGACATTGTTGCGCGCGAACTGATGCTCCAACACCTCGACCTCGTGATCGAGCGTGATGTGCAAGCGCCGGCGCAAGTCGTCGGCGGTAATCACCTCCTTGTTGCGGTGCGCGCGGCCATAAAAGCCGCGCTCGCGCCAGCCTGACAGGTTCAGCACCGTTTCCCGCAACGTTTTCGACGGGATCGTTCCGGTGTGCACACAAACGCCGCCGACGCGCCGTCCGCGCTCGATCACCAGCGCGGATTTCTTGAGCTTTGCCGCCTGCACTGCCGCGGGGGGCCTCCGCCGTCGCGCTCTCACCCCGCGGCGCGCCGCCCCGCGGGGCCCGATCCGATGACGATCAAGTCATAATGCTGCGCCATGGCGAAGAGCCTTGGGCCACACCGCTCGCCAACACGTTAACATGGCGGTGTCGGGAGCTGCCGGCGTGGTTCGTCCTAGGCCCGGCAACAGGAGAAATGGCCATGCGCAAGGTGATTGTCGGGGCGTTCGTTTCGATGGACGGGGTAATGCAGGGGCCGGGCGGGCCGGAAGAAGACCCCACCGGCGGTTTCAAGTTTGGCGGCTGGGTCGCGCCATTCGCGGGCGATCCGGTGTTCGGCGAGGAAATCGGCAAACTGTTCGGCCAGCCATACGACCTGCTGCTTGGCCGGCGGACCTACGACATTTTCGCCGCGCATTGGCCCTATGCCGAAGGCGGTCCCAATGACGACATCGCCAAAGCCTTCAACAGCATCACCAAGTACGTGGCGACGCGTAAAGGTGCGGACCTCACCTGGAAGGGTTCCGTGGCGCTCCGCGACGGCGTGAAGGACGTGGCCAAGCTGAAGCAGGAGGATGGCCCGGCGCTCATAACCCAAGGCAGCACTGAGCTTGTGCACTCGCTCCTCGCCGCCGGCCTTGTCGATGAAATCCGCAGTTTCACGTTCCCCGTGCTGCTCGGAAGGGGCAAGCGGCTGTTTGACGAGAGCAGCGAACCGCGCACCTTCATGGTGACGCACAGCGCCGTGTCGCCAAGCGGGCTGATCGCCGCGACTTATGTGCTTGGCGGCGAGGTGCGGACCGAGACGATCGGCGGCGCTGAACAGCCCTCGCCCGCCGAACTGGCGCGGCGCGAGAAACTGAAGCGCGAGAGGTGATGGAAAAGCCGGCGCTTACCGCGCCGGCGGGACCGCCGCCTCAAAGCGTGAAGCTGGCCAGCCGGCGGCTGAAATCGGTAGCGACCGAGCCCCAGGCGTCGGAAATCCGGTTCATCTCGGGCGCGATGATCTCGTCATACTCGATTGCCGCCATCGCCGCGAGCATGAACGCGAGCCCCGCCCACATGCGGAACTGGGTCTCGTACAACTTCCGAAGCGTCTGCCGCATTTTGCCGACCATTGACGCGCTTCCCATGCCTAATGCGCGTCAATCATTGCGCCCGAAGCGTAAACAGAGGCTTGCCAAAAGGTTTACGTAAGCGGTGAACGCAGTGCGATGCAGTACAAATTGCCGTGGGACGAGGCGTTACTCGCCGTTCGCGTCGTCCGCCTTGGTTTTTGTCTCGAACCCTGCCCAGCGGCCAAACATTTCCTCGGCGCGGCGCAGGTTCTTGTCGAGCGAAGCCATCGTCTTGGCGAAATCGCCGGCGTCGTCGCCGCGCCACGCCGCGCGCGCCTGGCCGATGATGACGCCCAAGCCTTGCGCGCGCGCCTGGCCGGTCATGCCATCAGCTTCCAAACCCGCTAGCGCCAGCACCCAACGCGCGCAGCGAACGTTGCGCTGATGCGCGGCGGCCAACAGCGTCGGATCGCGGTCCGCGCCCTGCTCCATCGCCAACACGGCAGCCCGGTACGGCTCCATCGCCTCGAACCGGCGCATGATGAGTTCGAATAGTCTGTCACGCACGCTTTGCCCGGGATCGAGCGCATCGGTGTTGTCGGCGATGGCGCGGTCGAACGCCTCCTCCACGCAATCCACCGCCTCGCCCAGTGATGCGCCGTAGAAATCCGATAATGGCCGGCTCGCCGCATCGGCCAGCTTGGCCAGCGTCACCTCGCGCCACGGCCCTGCCGCGGCGAGGGTCAGCGCGGCCCCCGCCAAATCGCGGCGAACGGCGGAGTCAAGCGGTGCGGACATGAACCCTCACGGAGATTTTGTGTTGCGTTAGGAGCAAGCCACGGATTGGGCTGGGGCGTCAAGCGGGTGCCCGGGGACAGTGAGCAGCGCGGGAGTTGTGCATGGCGGATGGGACTTTGCGCGAGCGGCTCGCGCCGCCGCACCAAGATCACGCGCTGCAAGCGCGTCTAGCGGCATGGAACCGGGCGCGCTTCGCAATGCAAACGCCACCGGCGGATTGGCGGGCGGCGCTCGACGCCGATGCCAAGATGCGCCGCGAAGAGATCGCGTTCATCGAAACGTCACGCGCGGCGCACGCGGAGCGCGCCGCCGAAGCGCCACGCGACGGCGCGGCTTTCGTCGCTTGGTTCGAAGCATTGAAGCAAGCGGGTCCCGGCCAAGGCGATCCGCTGTTTCCTTGGCTGGCTGAGCAGGCCACGCGCAATCAGATGTGCTGGTTCATCGAGCAGGAGGCCGCCGGCGAAGCCGGCTTCGACGATCTCGTCGCCATGGCGCAGGTGAAGGCGCCGGTGCAAGCCAAACTCGAACTGGCGCGCAATTACTGGGACGAGATGGGGCGCGGCAACGCCAAGGGCATGCACGGGCCAATGCTGGAAGCGCTGGTGCGTGCGCTCGGCGTTGCGCCGCGCATTGAAACCACGATCGCGCCAGCGCTCGCCCTCGGCAACACGATGGCGGCGCTCGCGTCCAATCGCGCTTACGCCTACCACGCGCTGGGCGCGCTCGGCGTGATCGAACTCACCGCGCCAGGCCGCGCCGCCAATGTGAGCGCCGGTTTGCGGCGCCTGCGCGTCAGCGCCAAAGCGCGGCACTATTTCGACCTGCACGCGGTGCTCGACATCAAACACTCGGAAGCCTGGAACCATGAGGTGTTCCATTCCATCGTCGCCGCCACGCCGCAGGCCGCGCGCTTTATCGCTGAAGGCGCGCTGATGCGGCTACAGTGCGGCGCCGATTGCTTCGACGCCTACCGCCGCCATTTCTGGGGTGGCGACGGCAAGGCGCCGCCGTGAGCAAGCGCCTGGCAGCGCTTGCCGCTCTGCTCGACGCGCTGAAGGCGCGCGATTACAGGTTCATCACGCCGACGCCCGCGACGCACGCCCGCGTCGTCGCGCGCGAAACCAAGCAGATCGCCAAGGATTTGCGTGACGTCTTCGGCTGGAGCTTGGCGTTCGCGCCCGAGCTGATCGATCCCGATTTGATGACCCTGTTGCGCGATGCGGATGTGCTGGAACATCGCGGCGCGCAGCTCCGCAGCCTGGTGCGCGTCTCCGAACTGCACGGCATGCTGTTCCTCCACTCCGCGTTCCCGAGCACGCGGTCCGACTCGGTTTTCTTTGGCCCGGATTCCTACCGCTTCGCCGACTTCCTGCACGAAACGTTGCCAGCGATGGCGCCGCGCGCGCACGTCGTTGACATTGGCGCCGGCGCCGGCGTCGGCGGGATCGTTGCCGCACGCGCCCTCGGCGGCGCCGCAGTGACGCTGACAGATATCAATCCCGCCGCGCTCGACTTGGCGCGCGCCAATTGCTTGCATGCCGGGGTCAAAGCCGATCTCATCGAATGCGACACACTGGCCGGCGTAACGCGCGAGGCGGACGTCATCATCGCCAACCCGCCCTACATTGCCGATCCAGCGCACCGCGCCTATCGCGACGGCGGCGGCCTTTATGGCGGCGCGGTTTCGATCCGGTGGGCCGCTGACGCGGCGCGGCGCCTGCAGCCGCGCGGCGTTTTCGTGCTTTACACTGGCGCCGCGGTGATCGACGGCGAGCATGTACTGCGCGCGCCACTGCTAGAGGCGCTCTCCGATTGCGACGTACTCCATGGCGAAATCGATCCCGACGTGTTCGGCGAGGAATTGGATCGTGACGATTACAAGGACGTCGAACGCATCGCTGTTATCGGCGTGGTTGCGGTGAAGCGCTAATCATGTCTCGTAGCGCATCCGACAGGAGCGTCGTCGCAATTTTCCGATCGCGCCAATTCAGCACCACCGCCGGCCCGGTATCGGTCTTGTTCACGTCCACCACGTAGAGGCGCCCGCTCGCATGTTCGCGCAACACGTCGAGTCCGCCCCAATCCAGCTGCATGGCGGCGCAAAACCGTTCGATCTGCGCCAGCTCTTGTGCTGAGTACACTTCTTCCGGCGCTTTCACGACGACGCTGGTGTTCTGGATCGAGAACCGCGCCGCCGCGGGCTTCCGTTTCACGAACACGACAACCGGCCGTCCGCCGACGCACGCCGTGCGTAGATCGGTGGCCCAGCCATCGGCCCCCTCCGTTTTGATCACACGCTGATACGCCTTGCCCTCCGCGGGCGCGGTGGGACACGAGTCATCCGGCATCCGATATCGAAAGGACGGCGCGGTGGGACACGTCACCAGGCGCCCGTCGTGCAATCCGTTGCCTTCGCCCTTCTCCACCGCTTCACCGACGTGGTTGGCGGGATCGAGCGCCAGCGGATAGCCGAACGCAGCCTCCATCACAGCGGCGACTTTACTCTTGGAAACGTCGCCGCAGCCAAAATTGAACGCGCGCGCGTGGCGCGGCGCGGGCGGCGCCGCGATCGTCTTGTCCTCAAAGTAGAATGCGGCGTCCGCCTCCTCGGGCGTGCGCGCGAAACGCAGGGCGCCCCAAACGACAGCCGCCCAAATGATGTACCAGGGCCGGGGCCGATGCGGCGTAAACCAGATGCGCGGCCCGGCAGGCCTCGTCAGCCGCGCCCGGAATCCGTGCAACCGCACGAACGCGTAGTAAGTGAACCAGCGGCCGATATCGACCCAGAGCTGCCAGTCGTTCCGGAAGCGCGTCCCCGTCGATTTGACGTGCACGTAGCCGTTCTCGAGCCGGAAATCGAAGCCCCAAAATCCGCTCTGCGTATTGCGTCCGGGTGCAAGATCGATGGCCATGCGGCTCTAGCCGTAGGCAATCGAAGCAGGCTCGGCAACGGCGCTAAGTTGCGTCAGCCTTTGCCGAGATCGCGCGAGCGCTGCGCCGCGGCGCTCACTGCGCGCCGCAGCAATGGGCCGAGCCCGTCCGCCGACGCTAACACGTCGAGCGCCGCCTCGGTGGTGCCGCCGGTCGAAGTCACCTGCTTGCGCAGCGCGCCTGCGGACTCGCCGGTTTCAAGCATCAGCGCGCCTGCCCCCGCGACGGTGGCGCTCGCCAGCCGCATCGCGGTGTCTCGATCTAAACCTTCTTGTTCGGCCGCGGCAGCCAGCACTTCGGCCAGCAGGAACACATAGGCCGGGCCCGAACCTGAAACCGCGGTGACGACATCCATCAACCGTTCGGCCGCGATCGGTTCGACCGATCCAAGCGGCTCCAACAATTGCTCGGCGAGCCGGCGAGCCGCCGCTGTGCAAGC
>CALBSY010000082.1 GCA_937967725.1 uncultured Alphaproteobacteria bacterium
GACGGCGGCAGCAACGCCGACCGCGCCGGCTACGGACGCGGCGGCGGCGGACGCAGCGGCTACACCGACAGCGACGGCGGCGCCATGGCCGATCCGGGCGGCAACGGACGCGGGCCGCGCCGGTCGAGCCGCAGCGGGATCACCGATGCGGATTCCGGCTCGAACGCCGACCGCGCCGGTTACGGCCGCGGCAGCGACCGCTGAGCCGCTGATCCATGCGCGAGCTCTGGCTCGACGACCCGCTCGGTTACCTGATCGGTCCCGAGCGGGTCGCTGACTTCTTCGCCAACGTCTACGAACAGCAGCCGCTTGTCGTCGAACACCGCGATGCGCAACGCTTCGACGGGCTACTGAGCATCGACGATGTCGACCGCATCGTCACCAACACCGATTTGCACGAGGGCCAGCTCGATCTCGCTAACGCGTCACGGCAGCTGATGCGGTCCGACTACGTCGACAGCGCCGGCTACGTCGACCGCGGCGCGGTCGCGGATTTTCACCGAGCGGGCGCCACCATCATCCTGCAGCAGGCGCACCAACTCGAACCGGCATTGGGCCGCTTCTGCCGCGGGCTCGAGCATGTATTCTCGGCGCACATCCAGACCAATCTCTATCTCACGCCGCCAACGGCGCAGGGTTTCCGCACGCACTACGACAATCATTGCGTGTTCGTGGTGCAGATCGCCGGCGAGAAGGCATGGCGACTGTATGAAAAGCCGGTGGATACGCCCTATCGCGGCGAAGGCTTCGAGGTCGGCAAATACGAAAGCGGCGAGATCAAGCAACAGTTCGTGCTGAAGGCAGGCGATGTGGCCTATGTGCCGCGCGGACTGATGCACGATGCGACCACGTCCGGCGACGAACCGTCGCTACACATCACGGTCGGGCTCATCACCCGCACCTGGGCGGACCTGATGCTGGAGGCCGTCTCGGAAACGGCGCTGCGAACGCCCGGGCTTCGCCGCAGCCTGCCCGCGGGGTACGCACAGACGGGCTTCGACCGCGACGCAGCGCGCGAAAAGCTGCGTGAATTGGCGCAGATGTTGGCGCGCGAAGTGAAGCTGGATCCGGCGCTCGACCTTCTCGCCGACGTGTTAATTGGATCGCGCGCCGCGGACAATCGCGCCGCAATACGCGACGCTTCACGTCCAGTACAGGCCGACGAACGCTTTGTCGTGCAGAGGCACGCGCATTGGCGGCTGGCCGAAGACGGCGACAAACTGGTGCTAATCTCGCCCGGCGGCGAACTCGACTTTCCGCCGGATCGCCGCGCGGCGCTCGAACGCGCGCTGAACGGCGAGGCGTTTACGCCCGCGGCATTGGGTTGCGAAAACGCCGAGGCAATGACAGCGCGCCTCTTGTCTTACGGAATGATCATCCGCGCTTAGAGAATGTCCGCGGCTGCCGAGGATTGCGGCGCAGCCGTCGTCTCCGCTGCTTGCGGCGCTGGATCGGCGTTGGCCACCGGATCGGGCGTGCGCGGATGGAATGCGCGCACGCGAGCGTGAGCGTCCTCCACCATCAGCGCATCGAGTTCGGCTTCTAATCGCTCGGCGCGCTCTGCGGCGGCGCTATCGCCCTGCCGGGCGGCGAGCAGGAACCAGTACAGCGCTTCGCCCTCATCCATCGCCACGCCGCGGCCGCGTTCGTAGAGGATGCCGAGATTGAATTGGCTATCGGGCAAGTTGAACGCGGCAGCCTGGCCGAACCAGCGTGCCGCCTCTTCGTTGTTCACGGCGCCTGCGTCGCCCATGGCGTGATAGACGCCGAGGTCGTGCATGGCGCGCACATTGCCGGCCCGCGCCGCACGCTCGGTCCACAAGCGCGCAGCGGCAAGATCGCGCTGAACGCCCTCACCATGCTCGTGCAGCTTACCAAGATGATATTGCGCCGCTGCGTAACCGCGCTCAGCAGCGTCGCGCATCAGCACAGCGGCCTGCGCGGGATCGCCGACGCTCAAGAGCTGGACGGCAGACGCGTAAGCGGCAGCGGGATCGGCCGGGTGCGGAGCGGCGGCCGGCGCAACAGCGGCGAGCGCGACGGTGGGCTGCACAGCGGCGGCGCTGCGCATTTGCGATTGGGCGTACCACGCAGCGCCGGCGGCAACCGCGACGCAAAGCGTCGCGCCGGCGGCGAACATACGGCGCAGACCGAAGGATTCGCGCGGCGGCGACGGTTCGAATTCTTCTTCCTCTTCATCGCGGAAGGCGGCGGCGTGCGCCGAGCGGCGCGCGCGGTCGATATAATCTTCAGCTGGCGTCGGCTCGACCTCGATGAACGCCGCAAGTTCGATCGGCGCTTCCTCTAGCCGATCGTTGGCCGCTTCGAAGTCCAAATCAGCCTGAACGAACGCGCGCTCTTCCCCGCTGGCATCCGCCCCTGCGCTGATATTGTTGTCGTTGCTGACGTCCGCACCATCGGGCAACGCAGCCTCGACTAGCGGGTCTTGTTCGGCGTCGTGCGCGCTCAACTCGAACTCAGCTTCTTGATCTTCCGCTGGCGCGGCCGACTCCGGCGCTTGTGGCGCCTCTTCCATCGGCGGCGGCGGAACGATCTCAGCGAGATCGAGCGGCGGCAGCGCCGCACGCACGGCAAACTCGACTTCGACAACCGGCGCTCGGCCGGTCAAGGCCGTAGCCAGCTGATCGATGTCCTGGGCGGCTTTGGCGCGCGGCTCGACTTCCGCCAGCATGCGCCCCGACATCGAAGCGTCGCCAAACAGTTCCGGCTCGAACGCCAGCGAGATGGCCGGCATCGTATCCAGCGCCTCGGCGAATTCCTTGAGCGGAATCTCCGGCCGCTTCGGCACGCCAACCATCGACAGCACGACAACGGGCGGGCTGCGCCGCTCTTCGCGCAAGAGCTTCACCATGTTGTCGGCGTTGCGCAAGCTTGCGAGATCGGGGCTAGCAACAATCACCGCTTCATCGGCGGTCAGCAGCGCGTGCTTCACCCACGGCGACCAGAGGTGCGGAAGATCGAGCACCACGTACGAACTCATGCGGCGCGCGCCGATGACGATCTTTTCCAGGACCGCGCCGTCCAGTTCGAGATCGCGCTGGACATTGGCGGGCGCGGTCAACACATGCAGGCGCTCGCTGCGCTGGACGACAACGCTTTCGAGCGCCGCTTGATCGACGCCCTCGGGCGCTTCGATCGCATCGCCAAGCGTGCGCGGCGCGCGCAGCCGATAGCCAAGCGCGGCGGCGCCGAACGGCAGGTCGAGATCAACCAGCGCGGCGCCGACGCACTGCCGCTCGGCGATCGACCACGCGATGTTATGCGCGATGGTGGAGGCGCCAATACCGCCGCGCGCGCCGATTACGGCGATCACGCGCGACTTGTCGGCGTCGGCGTAGAGACGGCAAACTGCGTCTACGAGCGCTTCCGGCGCGATCGGCGGCAAGATGTACTCGCTGACGCCGCGCGCCGAGAGTTCGCGGAACAGGCCGACATCGTTGAGCCCGCCGAGCACAATGACTTTCGTACCCTGGCGCATCGCCTGCGCCATACGCTCGACGCTGGCGAGGATGTTGCTCGGGCGTAGGGTGGTGTCGACGATCAGCAGGTCGGGCGTGTGGCGCTGCAAGCGAACCAGCGCGCCATCGAAGCCGCCGCGTTCAATTGCGATCTCGGCGCGCGCCAGGCGGCGGTCGGCGGCGACCTTAGCCAACAAATCGCCGACTTCCGGCCGGTCCCAGCTGATGTGGATGGAAATGGGCGGCACCGGGAGCTGACCTTGCGCATGCGCGCCCGGCCGCGGCTGCCCGAGGCGAAACTCGTTGGCGGCAGCAAGCGTCAACGGCGCGCTGGCGTCGTCCTCCTCCTCTTCGGTGAGGATGAACTTGAAGCCCTCCTCCAACTCCGGCGGATCGAACGGCGGCTCTTCGTCGAGCACTTCATCCAGCGCGAGCGATTCTTCATCCGGCGGCTCGTGCGCGCCGGCGGCGTTGTCGTTGTCCGGTTCAATGTGCTCGGGCGGCGCCGTCGCGAGCGACGCGGCATTTACTTCGGGTTCAGCATCCGTCTGCGGCTCGAACTCGAGATCGGCGGCGAGGGCGGGATCGTTCTCTTCATCGATCTCGGGCGGTAGTGCCGGATCGCTCGTCGCCACCACCAAGAGCGTGCGGCGTAGACGCGCGTCAGTGTTGGCGGGCGCTGCGGCTTCGGATTCGGGTTCGCACGCCTGCGGCGCCGGTTCGTTCGGCGCAGCGTGATCCGCCGCCTCGGCGGCTCGCGGAAGGCGCCGTGCGCGCGCCAAGCGGGCGCGCGATCTGGCTTTTCCGAGGGAAACAGTCAGGGCCAATTCGGTTACACGTGAGTGAGCGCAGCAGCACGGCAACTCTCTCTTCAGTTTGTTGCAATCGAATTAGCAAGCATTGCTAACGCGTATTCACCACAGTGCGCGAAATCTACGCGCTTAAGCGCGTTGTGCGAGGCGCCGCGCACCGCCATAAGCGGCGTGACAAAGTGCGACGCCCAATGCATCGGCGCCGTCGGCGCTGACGTCGCCCGCCGCCGCCAGGAGCCGGCGCACCATGACAGCCACCTGGGTCTTGTCGGCGCCGCCCGAGCCGACCACCGCCTTTTTGATCGTTGCTGGCGCGTATTCGGCGACAGCAATCCCCTGCCGCGCCGCCGCCGCCAGCGCGACGCCGCGCGCTTGGCCCAGCGCCAGCGCCGCGCGGGCGTTAGAGTTGACGAAGGTCTCCTCCACCGCCGCCTCGTGCGGTTGATGCCGTTCGATAACCTCGTTCAGTCCGGCGAACAGATCGTGCAAGCGCGACGCCAGCTGCTGCTGCGGGGCAGGCTTGATCACGCCGTGCGCGACGTAAACGAGACGTGAGCCTTCGCTGGCGATCACACCCCAGCCGCAACGGTTGAGGCCGGGATCGACGCCGAGGATCAGAACGGAACTCATGCGCGCGCCTCCAAGGCGAGTCGCGCGGTGACCGCCACATAGATCGTCCAGAACAGATTGTTGGCCTGCAGCGCGTGGCTCTCGGACAAGGTGTAGAGCGCGAACGCGGCGAGAAACGCCGGCGCCCACAAGCCCGCGCGCGCATCGAACAGCGCGCCCGCGCCGCGCCGCAGCGTGGCGCTCAACTGCAGCGCGAACAGCACGACGCCGACGCGGCCCATGCCCAGCGCCATTTCGAGCCAGCTCGAATGCGCGGAGGTGACTTGCCACGCCACGGCTTGGCGCACCCAATACGCGGGCCCGTTATCGGGCAGCCAGAATGCGTAATAGCCGTAACCAAGCCAAGGCTGTGCGGCGACGGCTGGTGCGGCGGCGTTCCAGATGTCGGTGCGGCCGGTGAGCGTGAGATCGCGGCCGAGCGCGGCGACCAACAAGTCCGGCGCGAGGAAGATTACGGCTGCGCCGAGGATCGACGCCGTGAGCGCGCCGGCGACGACGATTATTGTGCCGACCGGCCCACGCCGCATGATCATGCCGGCGCCGATCACGACAAGGCCCAGCATCGAGGCAACCAGCGCCGTCTTGGACGTCGAGAGCAATACAAGCGCGAACGCACCCAACGCACCCGCAATAAAGAGTTTGCGCCGCTCGGGCACGGCCAACGCGGCGCCGGCGCACGCCGCGACGCCGAGCGCCATGACGCCGCCGAGCGTGTTCTTATGCGTCCACAATCCGGACCAGGCGCCGGGATGTTCGAGCGTCATTCGCCCAATGCTGGGCGCGGCCAGCCCGAGCGCGAGCGAACCGGCAACCAGAACGATGAAGGCGAGACCGATCACGCCGAGCAGTTCGCGCCATTCGTAGCGCCAGGCGAGATAGAGGCCGAAGCCCATGGTCAGCGCCAGCCAGATTGAGCGGCGCAGCGTGCCGCCGGAATCGATCGACCACAGCGTCGAGACTGCCGCCAGCGCCAACATCGCCATCAACAGCGGCACGGCGCGCGCCGCGCGCCAAGCCTGCGCGCGATCGCGCCACATGCTCCAGCCGAGAAACGCGTATGCGGGCAAGAAGAAAAGCCTCGCGTAACCGGGCGGCTCATCCAGCCCTTGGCTCTGCGCGATCGCGGCGAAGAGCGGTTCGGAGAATTGCGCAAGACACAGCGCCGCCGCCAACGGCTCCCAACGCGCGAAGGCGGCGTGCGCCGGCGGCGCGCCAGCATGGGCGACGTGCGACACAGACATCGCGTCTAGCCCTGCGCCCAATCCCTTGCCAAAGACCTAACCGCCCTCCAAGCAAGACCGAAACGAGGGGGAGTTTTCATGCTTCGAGGCTTGCTGGTCGCGGCGTTCACGGGCGGGTTCGCAATGGCGGCGCAGGCGCAAACGCCGAGCCAAGCCGAACGCGAGCTGGCGCGCGAAATTTACGCGCACATCGTCGGCTTGGACACCTCCGTTGAGGGCCGCCAGAACCCGGCGGCGCAGCAATACCTCGCGCAACGCTTCCGCGCCGCGGGCTTCCCGGACGAGGACATCCACCTGATCACCGCCGGCGAAACGGCGGGCCTGCTGGTGCGCTACCGCGGCGACGGCACGGGCGGACGCCCGATCCTAATGCTCGCGCATATGGATGTCGTGCCGGCCCATCGCAGCGACTGGGAACGCGATCCGTTCACGCTGACAGAGGAGAACGGCTTCTTCTACGGACGCGGCGCCTTCGACAACAAGACCGGCGTCGCTATGCTGGCGACGACGTTCGAAACTTTGCGGCGCGAAGGCTTCACGCCGACGCGCGATCTCATCGTTTGGTTCAGCGGCGACGAAGAAACCACCGGCCACACCACCCAAGCGCTGTTGCGCGATCACCGCGCGTTGCTGGGCGGCGCCGAGTTCGCGCTCAATTCCGACGCAGGCCAAGGCACGTTGAATGCGACAGGAGCGCCAACGGCCTATTACATGCAGACGGCGGAGAAGACCTACGCCAGCTTCACGCTGACCGTGCGCAATCCCGGCGGTCATAGCTCCGTGCCGCGCGCCGACAACGCCATTTACGAACTCTCTGAAGCGCTGCTGCGCGTGCGCAATCATCAGTTTCCGGTGATGTGGAACGACACCACCATCGCCTCGTTCCGCGCCGCGGCGGATATTACGCCGGGGCTTGAAGGCCAGGCGCTGCGCCGCTTTGCGCAACGCCCAGGCGACCGGCGGGCCGCGGCGACGATGTCGCGCAATCCGAGCTTGGCGACGCTGCTGCGCACGACCTGCGTGGCGACGCTGCTCAGCGCCGGCCACGCCGACAACGCCCTGCCGCAGAGCGCGACCGGCACCGTCAACTGCCGCATCTTCCCGGGCGTGGCGATCGAAACCGTGCAAGCCGAACTGCAGCGCCTAGCTGGCGCGAGCGTCGAGATCGCGCTGATCAGCGAGCCAAACTGGAGCGACGCATCGCCGCTCCGCGAGGACGTCGTCAACGCGATCACGCTGGCGGTGCATGCGCATCGCCCGGGCGTGCCGATCGTGCCGGCCATGTCGGCGGGCGCGACCGACGGCCTTTTCTTCCGCGCCGCCGGCATTCCCACGTATGGCGCCGGCGAGATCTTCATCCGCGACGAAGACGACTTCGCGCACGGACTGGATGAGCGCGTGCCAGTGGACGGCTTCTATAACGGGCTGACGCACTGGCGCGTGCTGATCAACGAACTGGCGGGGCCGCGCTAGGCAAAAATCGTGTCTAGGCGCTCGCGGCTTCGGCTTGGCCGTGGCAGTACTTGAACTTCTTGCCTGAACCGCACGGGCACGGCGCATTGCGCGAGACCTTGCCCCAAGTGCGCGGATCGTGCCGGTCGAAGCCGGCCGGCGCTAGCGGCGGCGCGCCCTCGCGCTCGGCCATCTCGTTCTCGCCGGTGAGCGGGTTCTGGTGGATCTCGATCGTGCGCGTCGGCGCCTGCGGACGCTGCATGGCTTCGTCGGCCTGACCGATCTGCAGCCGCAGCAGCATGCGCGTCACCGTCGTGCGCAGGTCGAGCAGCATGCGCTCGAACA
>CALBSY010000083.1 GCA_937967725.1 uncultured Alphaproteobacteria bacterium
CGCCAGCGTGCGCACCAGCTATGCGGGGTCGCGCACGAAGTGCAGCGAACAATCGAACTGGGCGCCGAGCCATTTGTGCGCGTTGATGACAACGCTATCAGCCTGCTCGGCGCCGGCCCACAAGTCGCGGAACTCGTGGCAGATCATCGCCGCGCCGGCCCAGGCGGCGTCGACGTGTAGGTAGAGATCGTGCGCTCGCGCGATCTTGGCCAGGTCGGCGACGGGATCGACCGCGCCTACGCCGGTGGCGCCGACATTGGCGATCACGCCGGCGGGCTTGTATCCGGCTTCAATGTCGGCGCGGATCAGCGCGTCGAGCGCCTGCGGGTCGGCGCCCCTGAGCGCGCCTCTGATCGGAACGGCGATCAGATTGTCCGCGCCGATGCCGGAGAACCAAACCGCGCGGTTGATCGAGGAGTGGGCTTCGGCCGAGCAATACACGCGCAAGCACGGCGCGCCCGAAAGTCCGTGCTGGTTGCCGGCCCAGCGCAGCGCGCGTTCGCGCATCACCAGCACGGCGGACAGCGTCGCCGTCGAGGCGGTGTCTTCGATGACGCCGCTGAAGCCCTCGGGCAGTCCGAAGGCTTGGCGCATCCAGTCGAGCACTACGCCTTCAAGCTCGGTCGCCGCGGGTGAGGTTTGCCAGAGCATGCATTGCGCCGCGAGCGCGTTGACGAGGTGTTCGGCGATGACCGATGCAGGGGCGGCGTTGCCGGGAAAGTAGGCGAAGAAGCGCGGATGCTGCCAGTGCGTCATGTTCGGCGCGATAATGCGCTCGAAGTCGGCGAACACTTGCTCGAACGGTTCAGCAGTTTCCGGCGGCGACGCCGCAATCTGTGCGGCAATGTTCCCGGGGTTCACCTGCGCGCGAACCGGCAGCGCGCGCAGTTGTTTGCGATAATCGACGCCCCACTCAGCCGCCCTCGCCGCCCATTTGCGAAAATCCTGCATTGCGCCGCTCCTCGATGCGGACGCTTAGCACGCAGCGGTCAGGCGTTGTCTTGAATCTCGACTTCCGGTCGGTCGTCGCCCGGCGAGATTTCGTCGTGCCAGCGGCCCTTCGAATCCTCCCACGAGATGCCGACCGTCTGTCCCGGCCGCATCTGTTCCATCGCCACCGTCTGGCCGCGGCATAGGCCGCGTCGTGATTCTTGAAAGTTTCCGAGATCGTGTCGCCGAGCTTGAATGCCCAGCCGCCGTCATGCTCGACAATCTCGTAGACGATCTTGGTCATGGGCGCGTCTCCTGAAAGCCAAAAAGTGCGCTTCCGGCACCAATGTTTCAAGGCTAGGTTCCAGGCGATAGGGGCGACAGTGCGGGTCGGGTGGATAGTCGGTCTGGTGGTTTTGATCGCAGCGGTGTCTGCCGCCGCAATATTTGCCGCATCACTACACGTAGGTCCGGTGATCACTATCTGCGCACACAACAATGAGATCCCGGCTGTCGAGCGTGCTGAGATAGTGGAAGCTGGCCAGAACTTCTTAGAGCTCGTGCGCTCGGGGGATGCAGCTGCCGTGCGGGGCGCAATGTCTCGCGATGGGCAATCGGGCACGGAATTGGAAATTCTGGCGAACCAAATAGAGGGGCAACTCGCCGACACCGAACTCGACCTGACCAATGTTTATAGGGTCTATACTCCTATCGGTTCGAGAAACGGCTCGTCGATCTGCGGCGCGCCGAGCCGACCTGCATTGGTGTCACGTCACGGTGGCGCGCGTGTCGCGCTAGCGACGTTCGAACAGCAGCTGAGCGGAGCTACGCGGACCTGGACGCTCTATTTTGAGCGAGATCGCGGGGCATGGCGCACCCGGCACTTCTACGTCGGTGTAAGCGGCCTGGCTGGTCGCAATGGACGAGACATCCGCGAATTGGCGCGCGCCCAAGAAGTAGCGGGAAACGCTTTTAACGCGACGCTCTTGTACGATACTGCAGGCTTGTTGCTATCGCGTGGCGAAAGCTTTCAACCGTCTGAAGCATATGGTCTGACGCAGGAGCGGGAAGCTCTTGAGCGCCATCCCGACATCGCAGGCGCCGCGCCTTACGAATTTCGGCTTGGAGCAACATCCTTCGCCGTGAGCAACCTGACTATCGTCGGAGCGGGCGGAGACCAGAGCCTGGTGCTTGTCTTGAACCAACCAGGCGAACCGCTAACAGAGGCGGAGGCCGCTGTCCGAAACCGACTTCTCATCGACGCGATGAACCACTATCGCGCTGAGTGGCGTGAGGCCTTCGATGCGCTAGTTGCAAGTTATCCGACGGGTACCAACACAATCTGGCGCACGGTGTATGATCCGGACACAGGATACTTGGCGGCACCAGCTGACCATCAAGCGCCTTAGAACGCCGGCTGTTCGATCTGCTTCTTCAGTTCTTTCTTGACGATCTTGCCGTTGGCGTTGCGCGGCAGTGTACTGGGCCAGAAGATCACCTCGACCGGCACTTTGAACGCTGCGAGCTTTTGCGCCACGTGATGCCGCAATTCGTCGCTTGTCGCGTTCGCGCCGGGCTTCAGGTGAACCACAGCGATAGGCTCTTCGCCCAGCACCTGGTGCGGCTTGCCGATGACGGCGGCGTCCATAATCGCGGGATGTTCGTAGAGCGCGTTCTCGACTTCGACGCAGTAGATGTTTTCGCCGCCGCGGATCAGCATGTCCTTGGCGCGGTCGACGATATAGATGAAGCCTTCCTCATCCATCTTCGCCAGATCGCCGGTCTTGATCCAGCCATCGATGAAGGTTTCCGCGGTGGCTTCAGGATTGTTCCAATAGCCGCGCACGACGATTGGACCTTTGTACCAAAGCTCGCCGACTTCGCCGCGCGCGACCTCCTTGTTGTCGGGCCCGACGATCTTCGCTTCGCCCGTCGGCGCCGTGACGCCAGTCGAGGCCGGTTTGCGCGCGTAATCTTCGGCAACATTGGAGACAGCGGTGGCTGACGTCTCGGTCATGCCCCAGCCTTGGCTCGGCGTGGAGCCGGGGAAGCGCGCCTTGATGCGGTTGACCAGTTCCGGCGCCGCAGGCGCGCCGCCATAGGCAACGCCTTCGATGGACGAAAGATCGTATTCGTCGACGCGCGGGTGCTCGAGAATCTGCCATGCGATGGTCGGCACGCCGCCGAAATGGGTGATGCGCTCGCGCTCGATCAGCTCAAGCGCCTGGCCGGCGTCGAACTTGCGCTGCATGACGAGCTTGTCCCCGCGCATCAGCGCCGGGATCATCACCGCAAAGCAGCCGGTGGCGTGGAAGAATGGCACAGAAATGAGGAACGATTTTTGCGGCTGGGTGGGATCGGGCTGGGGCGGAGCTTCGCCGCGACGCAGATAGGCGCGCGCCTGCGCGGCGGCGCTGTTCCAGATGTTGGAGATGATGTTGCGGTGGGTCACCACCGCGCCCTTGGGCTTTCCGGTCGTGCCTGAGGTGTAGAAGATGGTCACATCATCGTCGGGGCCGCGTTGCGGGAAGCTGGCGAACACATCCGGCGGGTCGGGCAGAGCGCCCCAATCCTTGACCGCCCCGATCACGGTCTCGAGCCGCTCGACGCTGGGGTCGGCTATCTCTTCCTTGGCGCGGGCGACATAGGCCTTCTTCAGTTCGGGGCAGTTCGGCAGATGCTCGCGCATGCGTTCGTAGCGCTCATTATCGACGATGATGACGCTCGCGCCGCTGTCGGCTAGGCCGTACTCGAGTTCGGGGCCCGTCCACCACGCATTGAGTGGGGTGACGATAGCCCCCGCCAGCACGCCGGCCCAGAACGCGACCGGCCATTCGGGGAGGTTGCGCATGACGATCGCAACCCGGTCCCCTGGCCGGACGCCATCGCCGATCAGGCGCTGGGCCAGCCGGGCCGCGGCCGCGCGCGTGGCGCCGATGCTGGCGCGCTCGTCTTCGTGCACAAGGTGGTCGCGTGCGGCGAAGGGGGCGCAAAGCGCGAAGATCGCATGCAAATTCGGCGGGGCCGCGCTCCAGACCTTCATCTTGACGCCGCGCACCTCGGCCTCGCCCATTTCGAGCAGCGTGCCCTTCTGCGTCATCAGCGCGTGGGCCTGCTCAATGGACATGGCCGGAAAGGCAGGCTTGGCGGCCTCGGTCATGGTCGGCTTTCCTCCCGCACGGCTAAAGGCGCCGCGAGCGTCATTTTTTGTTTCCGGTGTTGAAACACGTCCCCGTCAG
>CALBSY010000084.1 GCA_937967725.1 uncultured Alphaproteobacteria bacterium
TGCGCGCTGTTCATGCCGGCAAAATCGGATGGAAGATTTGCAACCAGGAATTCGCATCCGCGCGCATCCATTCGCGTCGCGCCCGGCATCTCATCCACGAACGCAGACAACACCCAGAGGGAATTGAGATGACCAAGATCGTTACGCTCGCAGCCGCTTTCGTTTTGTTCACGCCGGTCGCCATCGCCACGTTGATGCAAGCCGCGCAGATCGTCGCCTAATCGTCGGGCGAAGTTCGAAACGAAGAACGCGGGCCATCGGCCCGCGTTTTTGTTTGCGTGAAACAAAAGCGCAAAACGCAGGAAAAAATCGTTCACTACGTTGCATCCGTCACCGAAGCCAGCGGCATCTAAAGATCAAACGCTGGGAACACCGAAGAGGGAATTGAAATGACCAAGATCGCAAGTTGCACCGCCGCTTTGATTTTGTTCGCACCGCTCGCACTCGCAGTCATGCTGCAAGCCGCGCAGATCGTCGCTTAACCAGCCCACCCCGTCGCGACGATCCAAAGGCGCGGGCTGTTCGGGTCCGCGCCTTTGTTTTGAGCAAGCGACGCGCGAACAAGAAATCCGCCGCGTCCGCATCCAATGCGCAGCGGCGCGGCATCACACCACCAAGTTCATCAACGCCAATTAAGGAGCCGGCCATGAGAAAGTTTCTCGCTATCGTCGCCGCGGTCGTGCTGTTCGCACCCGTCGCCTACGCGGCGCTGTACCAAGCTGCCCTGATCGTCGCCTAATTCCCCTCCCCCGCTGCGACGACAGCGCAAGGCGCGGATCCCACCTCCCAGGATCCGCGCCTTTTTCTTTTTGCCTGGTGCGCGAGCCGTCAGCCCGTTGCACGCCGATACAAGAAATCGGCCAGCGGGATCGCAACGACGGCAAAACCGATCGCACCCAGCAACCCCAGATTCAACAAGACCGCCAGACCAATGGCGGCCGCGCCGCTGATCAAGAGCACAAGCAGGCGCGGCCCCGAGGGCAACGCTTGCGTTCCAAGCTTAGGCCAATCTTCCGACATGACGGGAAGGCTAGCGCCTGAGTTTTGGATTGCAAAATCGGCGAGTGTCCGCGCCCGTGACCGCGGTCACATTGGTTCTCGCGGCGGCCCACCACCTCTTGCGTAGGTCGTCGCCTTTTTCCCACCCGCGCAAGGTCGGCGGCGATACAGAGAAGCGCGGATCCTCGAACGGGGGTCCGCGCTTTTTCTGTCAGGATTTCTTTTCATCGCCCTGCAGGCGGTTGAGCAGATCGATCGGCACCGGGAACACGATCGTTGAGGTGCGGTTGCCGGCCACGTCGTGCAGCGCGGCAAAATAGCGAAGCTGCATCGCGTTGGGTGACGACGCCAGGATGTCGCCCGCCTCGACCAGCTTGCGCGCGGCCTGCTCCTCGCCCTCGGCGTTGATGATCTTGGCGCGCCGGTAGCGCTCGGCCTCGGCCTGCTGCGCGATGGCGCGGATCATGCTCTCGTCGATGTCGACGTGCTTAATCTCAACGTTGGAGACCTTGATGCCCCACTGATCGGTCTGCGCGTCGAGAATCTCCTGGATGTCGTGGTTGAGTTTGTCGCGCTCGGCCAGCATCTCATCCAGCTCGTGCTTGCCGAGCACCGAGCGCAACGTGGTCTGCGCCAGCTGGCTGGTGGCGGCGGAAAAGTTCTCAACATTGAGGATGGCCTTGTCCGGATCGACGATCCGGTAATAGAGCACGGCGTTGACTTTCACCGAGACGTTGTCGCGGCTGATCACGTCCTGGCTCGGCACGTCCACCACGATGGTGCGCAGCTGCACTTTCACGATCTGCTGGATGATCGGAATCACCAGCACGATGCCGGGACCCACCACTTTGGTGTACCGGCCGAGCGTGAACAGCACGCCGCGTTCGTACTCGCGCAGGATGCGGATGGCGCTGGCCAGCACCATCGCCGCCAAAACGGCGAGTGAAAGAAGTGTGATAAGGTTCATGATGCGTCTCCTGGCGCGTCCGGCGCGACCTCCAACCTGAGGCCGTTCATGCCGGTGACGCGCACCCAACTGCCTGCCGTCAAACTTTCGGGGCCCACGGCGTTCCAACGCTCGCTCGCCGCCCAAACGTGTCCCGATGCGCCCGACCAATCGAGCACTTTCGCGCGCGCGCCGATCAGACCTTCGCGTCCGGTGACGGCTCGTCGTCTATGCGTCTTCAACGTGAAACCGAGCGCCAAGGCGACGAAACCGCCGGTCATCGCCGCAGCGGCGATGATGGTGAACCACGAAAGCCGATAAGCAGGGATGTCGGTATCGATCAGCATCGCCGCGCCGATCAGGAACGCGATGGCGCCGCCGACACCAAGCACGCCGAAGGTGGGCGTAAACGCCTCCGCCACCATGAAGCCAATGCCGAGCACGATCAGCGCCAAGCCGGCATAGTTCAGCGGCAGCTGATTGAGCGCGTAGAGCCCGAGCACTAGGCACATCGCGCCCAGCACGCCGGGACCGATCGAACCCGGCGACGCGAATTCGTAGATCAATCCATAAATGCCGATCAGCATCAGCAGGAAGGCGACGTTTGGGTTGGCGAGAATACCCAGCATCTCGGTCACGAAACTGGGCTCGACGCGTTCGATCATCCGGCCTTGAGTTGAGAGGGTGCGCTCCCCGCCGGGCATGGAGACGACGCGGCCGTCGAGCTGGCGCATCAGATCTTCGACGTCCGCCGCGACAATCTCGATTGCCCCCAGTTCGAGCGCCTCGCTGGCGGAAACCGCTTCGCCGAAGCGCACGGCGCGCTCGGCCCACTCGGCGTTGCGCCCGCGCAGCGCCGCCAAGCTGCGCATGAAAGCGGCGGCGTCGTTGACCGCCTTGCGGTCGAGCGCGTCGCCATTGCTTGGCGCTTCAGCTTCCTCTCCTTCGCCTTCCTCCCCTGTCGGCGTCGGCGGCGGCGCGGCGGCCCCTTGCAGCTGCACCGGCGTCGATGCGCCGATATTGGTGCCGGGCGCCATCGCCGCCACGTGCGTGGCGTACATGATGTAATGGCCGGCGCTGGCCGCGCGTCCGCCGGACGGCGCGACATAGCCGATCACAGGCACGTTGGAATCCAGAATGTCCTCGATGATGTCGCGCATCGAGGTCTCCAGCCCGCCGGGTGTGTTGATCTGCAGGATCAGGATTTCGGCGTTGCGCTCTTCGGCTTGCTCGATCGCCGTTTCGATGTGGTGCGCGTTGGGTGGCCCGATCACGCCAGTGACTTCGGCGAGCAGCACCGGCCCGCCGCTCTGCTGCGCCAACACGCGCGGCGCAACCGCGATCAAAATCGCCAAAACGGCGAAAAGCGCGAGCCGTTTAAACGTCATGCTTTCAATGTAGGGCGTTTGCCGCCGCGACTCGACTCCTAATCAGCCGGCGTCGCGGATGCGCACGCGTACGCGCGCGCGGTCGCCGTCGGCGTCGACCACGGTGACATCGTAGAAACCCGGCGCGCTGGGGCGCCAGATGGCGCGTCCGCTGGTGGGTTCGGCCTCGACACGCTCGCCCTCGGCATACCACGTGAGCGGCGCGCGGCCGCCGCGAGCAGAAAGCGAAAGCCCGCGCGCATCGTCTCCGTATTCGAGCACCAGCACTTCGGCGCCCGACGGCGGAAACAGAATGGAGAGCCCTTCACGCTCGCCCGTCTCCAGCCGAACCAGCGCCGGCGCCACCGGCGTCTCGTCTTCTGGCGCGCGATAGGGTTGCGCGGGCGTGCCGAGCAGATCGAACGCTTCGAACAGGATCGGCAATGCTTCGCTGCGGCCGGTGCCCCCAGGGCGCGGCGCGCCGTCCGGCCGGCCGACCCAGACGCCGATGGCGTAGCCATTGGACACGCCGACCGACCATGCGTCGCGGAAGCCATAAGACGTGCCGGTCTTGAACGCGACGCGCGGCGCGCCTTGCGCCACTTGCGCGGGGATGCGTCCGGCGGGATGCGGCGAGGTCGAAAGAATTTCCAGCACGCGCTCGGCCGTATGCGCACGCACGAAACGGCGAGAGAACGGCAGCACCGCGCCTTCACCTGTCATCAGCGGCCGCGCGCGGCCGTCATCGCCAAGCGCCGCGTAAAGCTGCACGAGGTCTTCGAGCGTGACGCCGACGCCGCCGAGCGCCAGCGCTAGGCCCGGTGCCCCAGTATCCGCTGGCGCGAGCCGAGAGCGAGTCCGCTCGGCGCGGCAACCGCACGTCGGCGCCGGCGCGCCGCAGTGATGCATGAAACCGGTTGGCGCCGATGCGCTCCAGTGTGGCCACGGCCGGCAGGTTCAGCGAATGCCGGAGCGCATCCTCGAGCGAAACGTCGCCGTGGAAGCGGCGGTCGAAATTCTCCGGCAGATAGCCGCCAAAGCGGCGCGGCGCGTCCCGCACCAACGTTTCTGGCGCGGCGATGCCTTCATCGAAGGCGATCGCGTAGAGGAACGGCTTTAGCGCCGAACCCGGCGACCGGATCGCGCGCGTCATGTCGATGTAGCCGCCGGCGCGTTCGCGACCCGCCCCGCCGATGCGGGCGTGCACCTCGCGGCTTTCGAGATGCACGGCGATCATGGCGATCTGTGCGTCGCGCTCCAGTCCGGACGCGCGGCGGCGCGCCAGCGCTTCTAGATCACGCTGCAACCGCGCATCGAGCGTCGATCGCACGACGCCCTCGCCGCGATGCGCCGCCACCAACGCTTCCGCCGCATGCGGCGCCGAGTACGGGAACGGCGCGCGCCCCGGTATGACGCTTTGCCGGCCCTCGGCGGCGCGCGAGCGGGTGATGAGACCGGCGCGCACAAACATGGCCAGCACGCGGTCGCGCGCGGCGCGTGCAGCGGCGGGATGGCGGTCAGGACGGCGCGCCTCGGGCGCCTGTGGCAGCGCGATCAGCAACGCCATTTCGGAGTCGTCCAGCCATTGCGGATCGCGCTGGAAGTACGCACGCGACGCCGCGCGTACGCCTTCGAGATTGCCGCCGTACGGCGCCAGCGTGAGATAGGCCGCTAGAATCTCCCGCTTCGACATGCGGCGTTCGATCTGAATCGCGCGGACGATCTCGATCAGTTTTGACGAAATCGTGCGTGGACGCGGCTCAAGCAGACGCGCCAGCTGCATGGTGATGGTGGAACCGCCCTGCGTGACGCGCCCTTGCCGCGCGAACGAAATCGTCGCGCGCGCCAGCGCGATCGGATCGACGCCCGGATGCCACCAGAAGCGCTCGTCCTCGATCGCGATCAGCCGGCGCTGAAACTCCGGATCGATTTCATCAAGCCGCGCTTCCAGCCGCCACGTACCCTGCGACGTTGTGAACGCCATCAGCCACTCGCCGTGACGATCCACGACCACCGGCGACACTTCCCGCACGCGCTGCAGAGGCGGCGGAAAAGTCTGATCGAGCGCGAACAGCGAGAGCATGCACGCGATCAACACGCCGGCGATGCGCTTGCCGCGCGGCGTCAGAGGTAGCGCAACACGTGGGCCGCGCTTCACGGCAGCCTCCTAGCCGCCGCGCGGCGCGACTTGGATCGTGCCGGTGTCGGTGCGGGCCATCACGCCCGGGCGGTACATATCCTCCACTTGCGCCGCTGGCATGGTGAAGCGGCCGGGCGTCACCGCGCGCGCGATATAGGCGTAGCGGAACGACGAACGCAGATTAGCGGACGCCACGAAACGATCGTCGCGGGACTCTTGGACTTGTGTGGGCGTGATTTCACCGATCCAAGCAAACGGTCCGTCGCGGCGCGTGCCGTCCCAGCGCTCAGCTCCCGCGCCGTCGGACGGCGTAAGCAGCGTTTCGATTTCCAGCCCAGCGGGCAACAGATCGACCAGCACGGTCGGGTAGTTGCGCGCGCCTTCAGGCTGGCCGGAGAGGACGACGACAACGCGGTCGCCTTGGCGGATCGAGCTCAGATCGGCCACCGTGCCATCCATGCGGAAGACCCGCTTGTCGATCGTGTAGCCCGATTGCATCGCCGGCGGCGCTTGGCGCGGTGCGCCGGAAAGCGAGAGCGAACGCCACACCGGCCCGCGTGCATTGTTGCGGAACACCAAACCGGTGGCGAGGCGGCCTGCGTCGGCCATGATGCGCCGGTCGCGCATCTGTTCGCCGTTGAGCGACACGTTCACCGGGCCCGATTGTTCAAGCAACGCGTTGGCCGCCAGCAGCAACTGCGCTTGCTCCTGCGTCATCAGCCGGTCGGCATCGGGCGCATCGCGCTCGAGCCGGATGCGCAGACGATCCACCAGTTGAGTCTCGCCTGCTTCCGCCGCTAGCGCCAATACGCCGGCGAGGTCGCGCAACGGCGTCTGGTACCAGTCGCCGGTGTTGCGATAACCGAGCGCGCGCTCGGCCTGGCGGAAGGCGTTGCGGGAGCGCGCGCGATCGCCCATATGCGCCAGCGCCGCGCCGATTTGCGCGCGCGCGAGCGGCGACGGTTCGTTAGCGAGGCGCGAGTCGTGGAAGTAGCGCAGCTGGCCGATGTCGGCCTCACCTGCCTTCGCCAGCACGTAGAGTGCGTACGCCGCCGAGCGCGAACGCAGCAGCTGGTCGGTGTCGTTTGATCCGGGCCAACGATAGACCTCGAACTCATAACCGACGCCGCCGAAATCGTTAAGACGCGCTACGCGCCGCAGCGCGGAGTACGCTTGCTCCATCGGTTGACGCGGCACGGCCAGCCCTTCGCGCTGTGCGCGGGCCAGGAAGTCGGTCGTGTACGCGCCTAGCCATGGCGTGGCGTGCCCGTCTCCCGCGCGCCACAAGCCGAATGCGCCGTCCGGCCCTTGGCGGTCGAGCAATTGCGTAGCTGCGTCCTGCAGGCGCCGCGTGATGCGCGCGTCGCGCTGGGCGCCCGCCTCCGCCGCCAGCGTGTTGTAGTACAAAAGCGGCATCGCCACGCTG
>CALBSY010000085.1 GCA_937967725.1 uncultured Alphaproteobacteria bacterium
TCCCGCCAATTCCGCCATTTGCGGAAATGGGCGAGGTTGTCCGCGCCCATCACGAGGTAGAACTGAACCCCAGGATAGAGCCGCTTCAGCGCCCGCAGCGTCTCGTAGGTGAACGCACAGCCGAGCTGCTTCTCGATGTCGGTGACGACCATGCGCGGACCGCGCGCCTGCGCCTCGGCCGATTTCATCCGTTTGGCGAACGCGCTCGATTTCGGCTTCAGCGGATTTTGCGGCGACACCAGCCACCACACCCGATCGAGACCAAGGCGCTTCAGCGCGGTCTCGGCGACATGGCTGTGGCCTTCGTGCGCCGGATCGAAGCTGCCGCCGAACAGGCCGATTTTCATGCCGGGGTAGGCGAGGGGCAAGTCGCGGCGCATTCGCGCCAGTGTAACGCGCGCCTCACTGTGCGCGATAGCCCCGCCAGGGTTGCGGGCGCCGGGTCGTGCGCCTAGGTCGCTCACATGATTTCAAGCCTCTTGCGCAAGCTGAGCGGCGGCGACGGCGCCGAGGAGCCGTTGACGCAGGATGAAGGCCGCGTCGCCGTGGCCGCGCTCTTGGTGATCGCCGCGCACGCGGATCACAACTACGACGAGATCGAGCGCACGCAGATCGAACGCGCATTGGCGCAACGCTACGGCCTCGATCAAGCCGCCGCCGCAGCGCTGCGCGCCGAGGGCGAAGAGGCCGAACACGCGTCAATGGACCTCTATCGCTTTACCTCGCGCGTGAAGAGCGACGTCCCCTACGAAGAGCGCGCGGCGGTGATCGAAGCGATGTGGCGCGTTGTGCTGGCTGACGGCGAACGCGAAAAGCACGAGGAAACCCTGATGCGCCGCGTCACCGATCTCTTGGGTCTCGATCCGCGCGAAAGCATCGAAGCGCGCCGCCGCGTGCAGGCCAGCGGCTAGGGCGCCCAGTCCTCTTCCCGCGCTTCCGATCCACGTTCTTCGCCGCGACGCGCACGCAGCATGGCGGCGATTTCGTTGACTAACTCTCGCACGCCCGCGCCCGATACGCCCGAGACCAGCCGCACCTCTTTGCCGATCGCCGCTGCGAGTTCGGTGCGCTTTTCTTGCGCCGCCTCGGGCGTCAACGCGTCAGTCTTGTTCAGCGCCACGATCTCCGGCTTATGCCCGAGTTCTTCGCCATAGGCTTCAAGTTCGGCGCGGATGGTGGCGTAGGCGCCGGCTACGTCCTCCTGCGTCGCGTCGATGAGGTGCAGCAACGCAACGCAGCGTTCGGCATGCCCCAAGAAGCGCGTGCCAAGCCCCGCGCCTTCGGCGGCGCCTTCGATCAGCCCCGGCAGATCGGCCATAATGAAGCGTTCGCCTTGCGCGATGCTCACCACGCCGAGATGCGGATGCAGCGTCGTGAACGGATAGTCCGCCACTTTTGGCGTCGCCGCACTCACCGCGCGCAGAAACGTCGACTTGCCTGCGTTCGGCAATCCGATCAGGCCGGCGTCCGCGATCAGCTTCAGCCGCAGCCATAATGTGCGCTCTTCGCCGTCGAGCCCGGGATTTGCGTGGCGCGGCGCGCGGTTCACCGACGACTTGAAGTGCTCGTTGCCGAAACCGCCATTGCCGCCGTCGCCGCCGTCGGGCCCGCCGAACTCGATGAACTTCTCCCGCCGGAACGAGACGCAGCCGGCGCCGCCGTTGCCGGAGCGGATATAGATCTTCGCCTGGTCGAGAAATTTCATGCGCCTCTATATGGGCGAGGGCGCAGCGAGGGGAAGCGCTTCCCGCCGCTCGTCGCAAAGCGCTGGGGCGCTTGCGCTGCCTGCGTATCCTCCTTGCGGAGGAGAGGTCATGCGCCACGCCATCGCCGCGCTCTTGTTCGCCGCCGCCTGCGCGCAGGCGGCGCAGCAACCGCCCGCCGCCGAAACTGGCCAGATCGAGACCGCGCCGGGGGTGACGCTGTTCTACGAAAAGGTGGGCGACGGCCCGCAGGTGGTGATCGTCCCTGGCCGCCTTTTTCTCGCCGACGGCTTCCGCGAGCTGGCTTCGCCCGAGCGTACTCTCATTTTCTACGACATGCGCAACCGCGGCGCCTCAAACCGCGTCGAGGATGGCGCTATGCTCAACGTGATCGAGGATGTCCGCGACCTCGAAGCCGTGCGCGCGCACTTCAACGCCGAGCGCTTTATCCCAATCGGGTTTTCCTATCTGGGCGTCATGGTCGCGCTCTACGCCGCGGAGCATCCCGAGCGCGTTGAGAGATTAGTGCAGGTCGGCCCGGCGCCGCGCGATTTCGATACCGAGTATCCGCCCGAACACACCGCTGGTGAAAACACATTGTCGTCAGAGGCGTTCGCTGTACGCGATGCCGCGCGTGAGGCGCGCCAAGCCGAAGGCGCCACACAGCAGCAGATCTGCCAAAGCGAACGCCGCTTCTCCGAATACGTCCTGGTCGGCGACCCGGCCAATCGCGGCCGCCTGATGGACCCGTGCCAATATGAGAACGAATGGCCCGAGAGTCTCGCGCGCCATTTCAGTTTCCACTTCGCCGACATTCAGTCTCGCGACTTTCCCGCCGCAATGTTCACCGGCCTCGCTCAGCCCACGCTTGTCATCCACGGCACGCTTGACCGTAACGCGCCCTATGGCGGCGGCCGCGAATGGGCGCGCACGTTCCCCGATGCGCGGCTGATCACCGTTGAAGGCGCCGCGCACGCCATCTG
This sequence comes from uncultured Alphaproteobacteria bacterium, assembly GCA_937967725.1. GTDB lineage: Bacteria > Pseudomonadota > Alphaproteobacteria > Caulobacterales > Aquidulcibacteraceae > Vitreimonas. Next base: position 2,687 of record CALBSY010000085.1, read on the forward strand.
GGCTGATGATCCGAGTATCGTCGAGGCGATCGATTTATTTCTGAACGGTGATTGGCCCGAACGCGCGGAGCGGATAGCGGACTAGTCCGTCTCGCGCCGCCAGCGCAGCGACACGCGCTGATCGCCGTTGCCCAGGAAGCTGGTGATCAGCACCAGCCGCGGCCGCAGCGTCCACTCGACTTTGGTTTGCGCTTGTCCCAGCCCGGTACGCGCGACCTCTACATACACGTCGCGCGTCAGATACACCCCGCCCGCGACCAAGAAGCCGCCGCCTTCGTCCTGGCGCACGTTAAAGCGGTCGAGCCCCGCCGCCGCGCGCACTGAATCCACGATGTCGAACGAGCCGCGCCCCGACAACGCAGCCAAGCTCGCCGCCAATTGCGCCGCTTCGAGTCCGGAAAGGTCCTCGACCGAACGCCCGAACAGGACCTGCGGCAGGATCTCGTCCTCCGGCAGCGGCGGATCGCTGGTGAAGCTGATCTCCGGCGCGCGCGCCGTGCCAGTGAGCCGCAGGTACGCGGTGAGGTCAGCGGTGTCGCGCCGTGCGCGCATGTTGATGCGCGCGTCCAGCGGATCGCCGGTGAAGCGGATTTGCGCCTCGTCGATCTCGAACGGTTGGCCGGAGAGGGCGATCGCGCCGCGTATCGCGCGCGCCGTCCCAAACACTTGTGGGTCGTTGAGCGTGCCTTGAAGCCGCAAATCGAGCGCCCATTCGGCGTCGACGCCGCGCCCGCGCGTGAATACTTGTCCTGGCGCCCTCACGTTGATGTTCAGCTCGGTGCGTGCGCCTGTCGCAGTATCAGGTTGCTCGTCGCGAACGACGACATCGCCATTCTGATCGACATAGACGTCATCGTCGAATTCGCCCGGCTGGTTTATTTCGATCACGTCGAGTGTGGGAATGCCAGCCTCCGGGTTGCTGGCAATGTCGACATTGGCCTCGAGAATATTGATGTCGCCGGTAAGCTGCGAGCGCATGCCTTCCCATTCGAGCGTCAGCTGCCCCGATGCTCGCGCGTTAGCGTCCGGCCGGTCTGCGACGCGCATGTCGCTGATTTCGACCGCGACCCGCCCCTGATTTTGGTTAGCGCTGCCGCCGGTCGCCGTCAGCCGTCCTCCGCGCGGGCCGGACGCGGTGAAGTTCTCGATCGTCACTCCGCGTTCGTCCATGGCGATGCGCGCATCGAGATCGACCAGCCGCACGCCGGTGAGCTTGTCTTCGAAGCGCCCGTCGATCAATTCGATGTATCCCGCGCCCGAGAGATAGCCGGCGCCGAAGCTCAGCTCGCCTTCACCGTCGAGCGTGCCTTCCAGCGATTGATCCTGCAGGCGCGCCGCCGCGAACAGGCTCTGCGCCGGTCCGCGCACACTCCAAGTCGCGCGCCCGCGCCGCTCGGGCGCCAGCGCAATGCGGATCGGATCGGCGCTGGTGGTCACTGGTGCGTTGGCTTCGAAGTGTGCAACCAAGCCTTCGGTCGACGTGGCGTCCACGACCGCGCTCAGCCGGTTCGGATCGAGATCGCCTACGATTCGCATGTCCAACGTGCCGCGCTGGCGGCCCGCGAAGCGCGCGCCGGTCAGCTGCAGGTTGGCGTCGCCCGACAGTCCGCGCCCGTTGTTGGCGATGCTCAGCCGTCCATCGATCAGCCCCGACGCGCGCTCGCCCCAGATCGCCGCCAGCGGCGCCAGCGGCGCGCGCTCTACCTGCGCAGATCCGGATACGGCGCGCCCGCGCTCGCGCCATTGCGCTTCCAGCACGCCGTCGCCCATCGCCACATTGAGCGATGCATTCACGCCGCCATCGGCCCACACCGCCTGCATCGGCGCCCGTGTGAAGATGTCGGCGTCGTCAAGCTGGCCGCGGCCTTCGATGCGCACGGTGGTGTCGCCGGTTGTATCGAGCAGGCCGGTGCCAGCGAAGCTGAGTTGCGCTTCGCCCAAGCGCCCACGCAGATTGAACCGCGCGGCGATGCCGCCGAACGGGCCTTCGGCGTGTAGCGTCGCCGCGCGCACGCGCAGATCGCCCGAACGCGCCTCCAAAATCTGCGCGTCAAGCACAATACGTTCCGGCGTCAGCGCAATGTCGCCGACCATGCGCCCGGCAACCCCCGGCACGATGCCGTCGAGCCGGCCTTCCACCGCCAAGTTCGCGGTCACGCCGCGCGAAGCGATCGTCGCCGATCCTTGCGCGGCCATTGCGGCCCATTGGCCGTCGAAATCGGTCAGCGCGAGTGCGCCGCCGCGGAGCGCGACATTGGACGAGGCGGTGAGCGGCAGCTCTTGAGACCGCGCTGCGATCTCCGCGCGGCCCGCGTAATTCTCGCCTTGCGGCGCCAGCGTAAAATTGATGTTCGGCTGCGCGAACACGACGCCGCCGGCGGTGAAACTAGAGAGCGCCGCGTTTGCCGAAAGCGTCGGTCGCGTGATGCGGCCAGTCAGCCGGCCGGTTGCATCTACCGCACCCGCGATCTCCGTGTCGCCAACGTTGAGCGGTCCGCGCGCGCTTGCTTCCAGCGCCAGGT